>DATMZQ010000273.1:0-13098 GCA_035573615.1 Burkholderiales bacterium
CGATGCAGTTGCCGACAATTGCTGTATCAGGATCGGCGAGCCATTACGACGCGTTTCATGGCGGGACAGCTTAATTCCGGCACGAGTCTATGCCGTCACGGCCGGCTTCGCCTTCAGCATGCCCTGTGTTTCGATGAATCGGATAACGTCCTGCACGCCTTGCCCTGTCTTCAGGTTACTAAAAAGGAAAGGCCTGTCCCCGCGCATGTTGCGCGCATCACGCTCCATGACCTCCAGCGATGCCCCCACGTAAGGCGCCAGGTCGATTTTATTGATAATCAGCAGATCGGATTTGATGATGCCAGGCCCACCCTTGCGTGGAATCTTGTCGCCTGCCGCAACATCGATCACGTAGAGCGTCAGGTCCGACAATTCAGGACTGAATGTCGCGGCCAGATTATCGCCACCGCTTTCGACAAATACCACATCCAGATTGCCAAAGGTACGCGCCAGCCGGGCCACGGCCTCGAGATTGATCGAAGCATCCTCGCGTATCGCCGTATGCGGACATCCGCCGGTTTCCACACCGATGATGCGTTCCGGGGGCAGCGCTTCGTTGCGCACCAGGAATTGCGCGTCTTCCTGCGTATAGATGTCGTTGGTTACGGCTGCGACCTGGTACCGATCGCGCATCGCCTTGCATAACGCGAGCGTCAGCGCGGTCTTGCCCGAGCCCACCGGTCCGCCGATTCCAACTCTCAAAGGTTGCGTTGTCATCATGTCACCCGCTAAAAATGCTTATGATCTGAACAGGCGCGTGTACTGCGTCTCGTGCCGGCTGCTGGCAATCGCCAGTCCCGGTGCGAAATTGCTGAGGCGTTCATCCGGCAGGTTGAGCGCCTGATCGGCAATCGCGGGCAGCATACCAATCAGTTTCACCAGCATGCGTTGACCGCTCGACTGGCCGAGCGGAATTAGCTTCATGGCGGCTGAAACCTGGTTCTCTCCCCAAGCCCACAAATAGCCGGTCAGCCCCTCGCGCAACGGCACGCCCAGGCCGTGGCAAGCGAAACTGAAAGCGGCCGCGAACGTGGGCGATGCAAGCTGGTCGAGCAGTCCGATATCAATCTCATTGGTCCCTTCGAGTACGGCTTTCAACGCTCCGCCCATGTGCAGCGTCTCGGCACGCAACTCCGCGGTCTCCCGCAGTGCCAGCATGCGTCCGTTCCACGAACGCGCGGCATCCAGATCGTTTTCCTGCCATGCGTGATACAGCCGTACCCAAAAGGGCGCCTCCAAGGTGCCGACATTGAAACGCAGCACAGCGGCGATCCAGTCTGCTGCGCTGGCCTCATCCGCAACCGTTCCTTCTTCAACCGCCCATTCCATGGCCTGGGAATAGGCGTACGCGCCCACCGGCAACATCGGACTGGCCAGCCGCAACAGCTGCGCAAGGCCGCTTGCTGCAATTGGCGTGGCTGTCATGGCTTCGCCGATACGTATTGATGAATGATGCCGCGGTGAATGGGTGCATCGGGCCCGTCATGATGATGCCCACCGTAGGCGCCCGATTCCGGTTCAAACACGACTTCGGTGAGCACGGCTACCGCCCCCAGTCCTTCGATCATCTGGCGCAGCACGTAATCATTGGCGATGCGCAGCCAACCGGAGCCTATTTGAAGCGCCACATGCCTGTTGCCAAGGTGATAGGCAATGCGCGCCAGCTGCACCGGATCGGCGCAGCCGATCTGCAGAATTTTCTCCGGCTTCCCGGTCACTTTGACGATACGGCCGTCATCGGCTTCCAGGAAATCACCGTCGCGCAACACCGAGCCTCGCGCTAAAAACAGGCCAGCCTCTTCACCCGCAGTGGTCTGCGCGCGCAAGCGCGTTTTCTGTCGGAGGTCGAACGGCAGCACCAGTTCGGCATCGAATTTTGTCCGTGGTGCACAACGTTTCTGGATGTGCAACATGTGAGTTCAGAATAGAAAGTAGCGCTGCGCCATGGGCAGGCTTTTGGCGGGCTCGCAGGTCAGCAGCTCCCCATCTGCGCGCACTTCGTAAGTCTCCGGATCAACCTCGATGTGCGGCAAGTGACCGTTCAGCGGCAGATCGGACTTCTGCAGCGTGCGCGTCCCATATACCGGGACCAGCCGCTTGTTCAAGCCCAGCTTGCGCCCGATGTCTCCTTCGATCCCCGCCTGCGATACGAAATTTACCGAAGACTGCGTGCATGACTGTCCGAATGCACCAAACATCGGCCGGTAATGCACCGGTTGCGGCGTAGGAATGGACGCATTCGGGTCGCCCATGGCGGCTGCCGCGATGACGCCGCTCTTGAGTATCAAACTCGGTTTTACTCCGAAAAAGGCCGGTTTCCAAAGCACGAGATCGGCGAGCTTACCGGTTTCGACGGATCCCACTTCGTGCGCAATGCCATGCGTGACGGCAGGATTGATGGTGTATTTGGCGATGTAGCGTTTGACGCGAAAATTGTCGGCGCCCGCGCTATCCTGCCGCAGGCTTCCGCGTTGCGATTTCATTTTGTGCGCCGTCTGCCAGGTGCGCATGATGACTTCACCAACGCGACCCATGGCCTGCGAGTCGGACGAAATCATGCTGAAGGCGCCGAGATCATGCAGTATATCTTCGGCCGCAATGGTTTCGCGGCGTATGCGGGATTCGGCAAACGCCACATCCTCGGCTATTGCCGCATCGAGGTGGTGGCAGACCATCAGCATATCCAGATGCTCGTCGATGGTGTTAACCGTGTAAGGCCGCGTCGGATTGGTGGAGGACGGCAGGACGTTGCTCTGCCCGCACGCCTTGATGATATCGGGCGCGTGTCCGCCGCCGGCGCCTTCGGTGTGATAGGTATGGATGGTACGTCCCTTGAACGCGGCCAGAGTCGTTTCCACGAAACCGGACTCGTTCAGCGTATCGGTGTGGATGGCGACCTGCACGTCCATTTCATCGGCGACTGCCAGGCAATTGTCGATTGCGGCAGGCGTGGTTCCCCAGTCCTCGTGCAGCTTCAGTCCCATGGCGCCGGCAGCAACTTGTTCCCGCAGCGGCAGACGCAGGCTCGCATTGCCCTTGCCGAGCAAACCGAAATTCATCGGGAATGCATCCAGTGATTGCAGCATGCGTCCGATATGCCAGGGCCCAGGGCTGCAAGTTGTTGCCGCAGTTCCAGTGGCTGGCCCAGTCCCGCCACCTATCATGGTCGTCACACCGGACATCAAAGCCTCTTCGATCTGTTGCGGGCAGATCAGATGAATGTGGCAGTCGATTGCCCCGGCGGTGACAATCGAACCTTCTCCCGCGATGATCTCGGTTGCGGCACCGATAATGATATTGATGCCTGGCTGGATGTCCGGGTTGCCGGCTTTGCCAATGCCGGCTATGCGTCCGTTCTTGATGCCAATATCCGCTTTGACAATTCCAAGGTAATCCACGATCAACGCGTTGGTAATTACGGTATCCGCGACCTCGTGGGCACGTCGTTGGCTCTGGCCCATGCCATCGCGAATGACTTTGCCACCGCCAAACTTGACCTCTTCACCATAGACCGTGTGGTCATTCTCAACCTCGATCCACAAGTCCGTGTCGGCCAATCGCACGCGGTCACCCGTAGTCGGGCCGAACATCTCCGCATACGCTTGCCTCGTGATTGAACGTGCCATTACAGTTTCCCCATGATGCGCGCCTGAAACCCGTACACGGTTTTCGCACCGCTCAATTCCACCAGTTCTACCGTGCGTTCCTGTCCGGGTTCGAACCGCACCGCCGTGCCGGCCGCAATATTGAGCCGAAAGCCGCGCGTCGCGCCACGATCGAACTTCAGCGCTTCATTGGTCTCGAAAAAGTGATAATGAGAACCAACTTGAATCGGCCTGTCCCCGCTGTTGGCGACCTTCACGGTGACTGTCTTTCGGCCCGCATTGATTTCGATCTCGCCATCTTTTGTTTTTATTTCACCTGGAATCATTTGTTTCCCCGCTGTATCCCATTTTTGCATCCGCGGTCAACTGCTTCAGACGATAGGGTGATGAACCGTGACGAGCTTGGTGCCGTCCGGGAAAGTCGCCTCGACCTGGATTTCCGGAATTAATTCAGCAATGCCGTCCATCACGTCGGCCCGCGACAGCAGCGTGGTGCCGTAACTCATCAGGTCGGCGACCGTCCGGCCGTCACGCGCCCCCTCCATGATCGCGGCTGAGATGAAAGCAACCGATTCAGGATAATTGAGCTTCAATCCACGCGACCTGCGACGCTCGGCCAGCAGCGCCGCGGTGAAAATAAGCAATTTGTCTTTTTCTCTTGGTGTCAAATCCATTGTTGTTGTGCCTTTGCGTTTTCACACAGCTGACCTTGTAGCAACGGGTCTTCAACCGAATCATGTCGCCCAAATCCGCGGCACGCGCGCCGGGACATGCGCATAGCCCGGCCGCAAGTATGCCCACAACGCCAGAAAATATTCCCGCACCACTTGCGCACTATTTGCCAGACAGCGCGCCACCAGCACATCTTCCATGAGCGTGATGCCCCATTTGCACTGCCCCGCCGGTACGGTCGAGCGGCATGCCTCCAGCACCGCGCGATCGGTCCCAGTGCCGGCCACCATGAACATGGCGCAGACCGGAAATCCCGCCAGGCCGATCGGGGATTCGAGCAACGCACTTCCGCCTTCCAGGATGCTTAGCTCCTCGAACAGCGGCTTTCCGTGTCGTGTCACGCGCCATTGCTGGAATATGTTGCCTAAGCGGAAGCGCTCGCCGCTTGCAGTGCGACCAAGGCACATCACGTCCCAGCCGCAGAATACAGCGTCTTCTGCCAGATCCACAGTCAAAGCATTGCGCGCGTGGGCCGCTTCGAAAAAAATATTTTCCTGCGGCATCCATTCGCAAACCGCCTGGGGGGCGAGGACAAGGCCGATGCGCTGCAAGGAATCGGCCCCCGTCGACCGATACCACTTTGTTGCCCCCGGCGTTGTCAGCAGCGCGTGCGCCGCGGTTTCAATGCGGACCGATATGTGCAGCTGATCGCCACCCGCGATGCCGCCCGGCGGATGCAGCAGGATGGCGTGGCAAATCTGTTGGCCTTCAGGGTAGAGAGCCTTTTGCACTGCCAACGGACCTGCGCTGGAACGCCTGCCCAGCACGGAACGTTCGCCGTCGTGCCGAAAAGTCAGATGCAGCGATGCTTCCCAGCCGCGCGGCGCAATTGCCAGCGCGGCGCTCATACTGCCATGAAGCTGCGCACACCATCCGTTTCCATGTTTTTTCCCGACCCGCTTTTTACCACTTCCCCACGTTGCAGCACCACATAGTGATCGGCCAGATCGCGCGCGAACTCGTAATACTGCTCCACCAGCAGGATGGCCATTTCACCACGTTCGGACAAGGTTTTAATGACGCGTTCGATGTCCTTGATGATGGACGGCTGTATTCCTTCGGTCGGCTCGTCCAGGATCAAAACCTTCGGTTTCATCGCCAGCGCGCGACCGATCGCGAGTTGCTGCTGCTGTCCGCCCGACAAATCGCCACCCCGTCGTCCCCTCATGGACTTGAGCACCGGAAACATTTCATAGATCTCGGACGGGACGTCTCTTGCGCGCCCATGCGCCTTGCTGGCCAGACCCATCATCAGATTTTCTTCCACCGTCAGCCGCGGAAAGATTTCCCTGCCTTGCGGCACGTACCCCATGCCCAACCGAACCCGGACATAAGGCGGCATTTTCGCAACATTCTGCCCATTGAATGTAATACTTCCGCTGGAAACCGCCAGCACCCCCATAAGGCATTTTAGCAAGGTCGTCTTGCCAACCCCATTGCGTCCGAGCAGGGCCGTCACGGCTCCGCCCGGTACTTCGATATCGATGTTCCTCAGCGTATGACTGCCGCCGTAATACTGATTCAGATTTTCAACTTTTAGCATGCGTCAGCCTTCGTAACCATGCCGTGAACGAAACGCGCAGCGAGCACATCAGCGTCCAAGATAAACCTCGATTACGCGTTCGTCGTTCTGGATAAGATCCATCGTGCCCTCGGCAAGCACGCTTCCTTCGTGCAACACCGTTACGACATTCGCGATCGATCCGATGAATTCCATATCGTGCTCCACCACGACCAGCGAGCGTTCGCCGGCCAACGAGTGGAACAGTTCGGCAGTACGCTCGGTTTCCTCATCCGTCATGCCGGCAACCGGCTCATCGAGCAGCAGCAATCGCGGCTCCTGCATCAGCAGCATGCCGATTTCCAGCCACTGCTTTTGCCCATGCGAGAGCAGCCCCGCCTGGCGGTCCGCTTCGCCGTGGAGCTTGATCATGTCCAGTATTGCGGCGATGCGATCGAGTTGCTCCGACGACAGCGTCGCACGCAGGCTTGCCCAGACTGTTTTGTCCGTCTTTATCGCAAGCTCCAGATTCTCGAACACCGAGTGATTCTCGAACACGGTCGGTTTCTGGAACTTTCGACCGATACCCTGGTGTGCGATCTGCGGTTCGGTAAGGCGAGCCAGGTCGATGGTCTGGCCGAAGTACGCAGTGCCGGCATCAGGACGCGTCTTCCCGGTGATGACATCCATCATGGTGGTTTTACCCGCGCCGTTGGGGCCGATTACGCAGCGCAATTCTCCGGCCTCGACGGTCAGAGTAAGCTTGTTCAGCGCGCGAAAGCCGTCAAAGCTGACTGTGATGTCATCGAGATAAAGAATGGGGCCGTGGCTGATGTCCACGCCTTGTCGCATGACATGGCTAAGCCCGGATACCTCACCGCTGACGTTGACCTGTTCTTCGATGTTCATGTGCGCCGCCAATTGATGAATCTGATTGCGCCGATGATGCCTTTGGGTAAAAACAACGTCACCAGAATGAACAGCAGGCCGAGGAAGAACAACCAGTATTCGGGAAAGGCTTGCGTAAAATAACTTTTCGCGCCGTTGACCACGCCCGCGCCCAGCAGGGGGCCGATCAGCGTGCCGCGTCCGCCTACTGCCACCCATACCGCGATCTCGATCGAATTGGCAGGCGACATCTCGCTCGGGTTAATAATGCCGACCTGCGGTACGTACAGTGCACCGGCTATGCCGCACAAGACGGCCGAAAGCGTCCACACAAATAGTTTGTATCCGAGCGGGTTGTACCCGGAAAACATCAGCCTGCTTTCTGAATCCCGAATCGCAGTCAGCACGCGCCCGACTTTGGAACGGACCAGGTACCGAACCAGGACAACGGTGCCGATCAGGGCCAGCGCGGTAACGCCGAAGATGACCGCGCGTGTCGAGGGAGCGGTGATCGGGTAGCCGAGCACGCGCTTGAAATCCGTGAAGCCGTTGTTGCCGCCAAAACCCGTGTCATTGCGAAAGAACAGCAACATGAAAGCGAACGTCATCGCCTGCGTGATGATCGAAAAGTAAACGCCCTTGATGCGCGAACGGAATGCAAAGAAACCGAATACCAGCGCCAGCAGTGCCGGCACCACGATGACCAGGGCAATGCACCACAGGAAACTGTCGGACTGCGTCCAGTACCAGGGAAAGGATTTCCAGTCGAGGAATACCATAAAATCGGGCAGGTCGGACTGGTACTGGCCTTCGCGCCCGATCTGGCGCATCAGGTACATGCCAAAAGCGTAACCGCCAAGCGCGAAAAACACACCATGACCAAGGGAAAGAATGCCGGTATAGCCCCAGATCAGATTCATCGCCATCGCAACGATGGCATAGCACATGATTTTGCCGACCAGCGTGATCGTATAGGCTGATATATGGAATGCATGGCTCTGCGGTACCAGCCCATACAAGCAGGGCAGCAACAGCAGCATGACGAACGCGAAAGCGGCCAGCGCAGTCCAACCGCTGCGCGTAAATAACGGCTCGGTGTGCCGCACATATCGCGCCGGCAGAATTTCAGGCTTCAACTGCGCGCCCCTTCAGGGCAAACAATCCCTGCGGTCGTTTCTGGATGAACGCGATAATGAGTACCAGCACGAGGATTTTGGTCAGCACCGCGCCAATATGGGGTTCCAGGAATTTCGACATCACGCCCAACCCGAGCGCCGCATATACCGTTCCGGCCAGCTGGCCGACACCGCCAGTAACGACGACCATGAACGAATCGATGATGTAGCCTTGCCCCATATCCGGACCGACATTGCCAATCTGCGAAAGCGCCACTCCGGCCAATCCGGCGATGCCGGAGCCCAGACCGAAGGCCAACAGATCGATGCGTGCCGTGGGCACGCCCACGCAGGACGCCATCGCGCGATTCTGCGTAACCCCGCGGACGAACAAGCCAAGCCTCGTGCGGTTCAGAACGACCCACATCAGCAACAGCACGAACAGCGAAAACCCGATGATGACAATACGGTTGTAGGGGAGCACAAGATTAGGTAGCGCGATGCCGCCGGACATCCATGAGGGATTTGCCACTTCGACGTTCTGTGCGCCAAACAACTGGCGCACGAGCTGGATCAGAAACAGGCTGATGCCCCAGGTTGCAAGCAAGGTTTCAAGTGGGCGTCCGTACAGCCAGCGGATCACACTTCTTTCCAGCGCCATTCCAACCAGCGCAGAGACGGCGAATGCCAATGGAATCGCAGCCACGAGGTACCAATCGAACCAGCCCGGCAGATACGATTTAAACAACTGTTGCGCGATGTAAGTCGCATAGGCCCCAATCATGAGCATTTCCCCGTGCGCCATGTTGATCACGCCGAGCAGCCCGTAAGTGATCGCGAGTCCAAGCGCAACCAACAACAAGATGCTGCCGAGTGACAGGCCAGTGAACAACCGCCCGATGTAATCGCTGATGACGAGCCGGCTCTGGATTGCATCGATCGAGTTCTGCGCCGCGGAGCGCACTTGCTCATCAGGCTCGATGAAATTGCCGGCTGCGTCTTTTTCGAGCAAGCCTTGCAATACCGTCTTGAAGCGCGCCTGGTTGGTTGCGCCGAGCGTTTGCACTGCCGCGCGGCGCACCGCTGGATCCGAACTTTTGAGATTCAGCGACGCCTGGGTCTGTTCCAGCGAATTTCTGATCGTCGGGTCGGTTTCCCTGGCGAGCGCTTTTTCAATTAGCGGAAGCACGGCGGCCTGGCTGGTCGATTCAATCGCACGCGCCGATGCCAATCGCGTCGCCGGATCCGGGGACAGCAGTTTCAATGCGCCGATGCCGGCATCGAGCGCGCTGCGCAAACGATTATTGATAACGATAGTTTCAAACTGTTCGGGTAACGGTGTGATTGCCATTTTGGTCGCTGCGTCGACCGCCTGGTCGCCGTGCAGGATGAAGACGCGACCCTGCGGTGTAACTGCGACCTCGCCGGCTTGCACCGCCTGCAACAAGGCGAGCGCATCTTCGTCGCCCGAGGCAACCAGCGCGTGGACGGCTTCGACCTTCGCGGCTGCGTCATCCGCCCCCAACTTGGCAATCGTTTGTGCATCGAGCGCTGCAACCGCCGCCACGGAACTCAGCATGCCAATGAGTGCAACAATGAAGAAACCTGCTTTCACACATGTCCCCGGTCTGCGCACAAAAAAAAGGCCTGCGGATGGATTGCGCAACCCGCAGACCTGCCCTGAAGTGCAGCACTTTCGCTGAAAAGCCGGGAGCGCGCTCATGCGCTCCGCGGCCTCAACTGGATTTCGATTACAGGCTCTGCTTGCCCTCGTTGCCGGCTATGAATGGGCTCCACGGCTGGGCGCGGATCGGACCCTTGGTCTTCCAGACGACGCTGAACTGACCGTCGGCCTTGATTTCACCGATCATGACGGGCTTGTGCAAATGATGATTGGTCTTGTCCATCGTCAGCGTGAAGCCTGAGGGTGCCTTGAACGTCTGCCCCGCCATTGCCGTGCGAACCTTGTCGACATCGGTTGACCCAGCTTTTTTCACCGCCTGGGCCCACATGTGGATGCCGACATAAGTCGCTTCCATCGGATCGTTGGTGACGACGGTATCCAGGTTCGCCACCTTGTTCTTCGTGGCCCAGTCCTTGTACAACTTGATGAATGCGGTGTTCTCCGTATTTTTCACCGACATGAAATAATTCCATGCGGCAAGGTGTCCGAGCAAAGGTTTGGTATCGATGCCGCGAAGTTCTTCCTCGCCTACCGAAAATGCCACAACTGGCACATCGGTCGCCTTCAGGCCAGCGTTGCCGAGCTCCTTGTAGAACGGCACGTTGGAGTCGCCATTGATTGTGGAGATCACCGCGGTCTTGCCACCGGCGGCGAACTTCTTGACGTTCGCGACAATGGTCTGATAGTCGCTATGGCCAAACGGCGTGTAGATTTCTTCGATATCTTTCTCGCCAACCCCTTTTGACTTCAGGAACGCGCGCAGAATCTTGTTGGTGGTGCGGGGATACACATAGTCCGTCCCGAGCAGGAACCAACGCTTGGCGCCGCCGCCTTCTTCACTCATCAGATATTCAACCGCCGGAATGGCTTGCTGGTTCGGCGCAGCACCGGTGTAGAACACATTCTGCGAAAGCTCTTCGCCTTCATATTGCACCGGATAAAACAGCAGGCTGTTCAGTTCTTCAAACACCGGCAGCACGGATTTCCGCGAGACTGAAGTCCAGCATCCGAATACCACCGCGACCTTGTCCTGGGTAATCAACTGGCGGGCTTTTTCCGCGAACAACGGCCAGTTGGATGCGGGATCCACCACCACCGGCTCAAGTTTCTTGCCGAGCAATCCGCCCTTGGCATTGATTTCTTCGATCGCCATCAGTGCAGTGTTCTTCAATGCAGTTTCGGAAATGGCCATGGTGCCCGACAAGGAATGGAGCACGCCCACTTTGATGGTATCGGCTGCGATCGCCGTCGCCGCCATCGCAGAGAATGCGATTCCGACCAACGATTTCAATATGTGTCTGCGATTCATAAAGATCCCCTAATGTGAAGTAATGACTGCGAACGGTGAGCCTAAAGTTGTTGGCACGATCCGGTTCGCCGCTTGACGCACCGGTTCTCAAATGCGCACGTCGGTTTCGCAACAAGCGTGCCGATCGATTGGTGCGGCGTTTAATGTCTTTGCTTTTCATGTCTTTGTAGGAAAATTTGGGGGCGATGACGGTCCACGGTGTGGCACCGGTTGCATCACCGGTGCACCGGGGTTGTGCAGCCTTCCGGTCCGATGCACAAAGTTATTGCGGGACGTTATGGAAGCAGTTCAGCGGAATCTTTGGCGAAAAATCGCGAGATGGCTTGCCAGTCGTCCGATACTGTATATAATTACAGGCATCGAAGCTTTATGCGGAGCCACTCCCGATGGATGAATTGACCCCTCGCCAGGCCGAAGTTTTGCGTTTGATCAATGATTTCGCGCAGAACACAGGTTTTCCTCCGACCCGCGCCGAGATTGCACGCATGCTCGGATTTCGTTCTGCGAATGCCGCTGAAGATCATCTCAAGGCGCTGGCAAGAAAGGGGTTCATTGAGTTGCTTGCCGGCGCTTCGCGCGGCATCCGCCTGAAGGAACAGCTGGGCTTGCCGCTGATCGGCCGGGTTGCAGCAGGCAACCCCATCCTGGCGGAAGCAAACGTGCAGGGCCGTTATCAAATCGATACCCAGTTGTTCAAGCCGCATGCGGATTACCTTTTGAAAGTGCGCGGCATGAGCATGCGCGACGCCGGCATACTCGATGGTGACCTGCTTGCAGTGCACAGCACCCGCGAAGCGCGTTCCGGCCAGATTGTGGTTGCCCGCCTGCATGACGAAGTCACGGTCAAGCGCTTCAAGCGCCAGGGCAGCCAGGTACAGCTGCTGCCCGAGAATCCGGATTTCGAACCCATCGATGTAGACCTGAAGACCGACCTGTTTGCCATTGAAGGTCTCGGTGTCGGCATCATCAGGAATGGCCGGTTGGGATAAGACAGTTGGGATAAAAAAGTTGGGATAAACAAATTGGGGTGGAGTGAAACCTCTAGCTCGTAGCCGAAAGTCGGATTTGCGAGTCATGTCCGTCACGTCGTCACGATCGTCACGTCGTCACGGATTTTTACCGCACAGGTGGACAAACTAGTTTCTTAACCACTTGATCAGGAGAAATTCATGGAAACAGCAAAAACCGTCGAGATACTAAAAGCGCTCGCAGAAGGAATCGATCCCGGCACAGGCGAACAATTTCCGGCCGGCAGTACTTACCAGCAACCGGATACCGTGCGCGCGCTGTTCTCGGCGATCCGCATGCTGGAAAACCCCGAGACCTCGGTGCCCTCCCGGCCAGCTTCAATGAAACAGCCCGCCGCAACGCTCCCCGGAAAATCAGCTCCGCAGAATGCGGGACGTCCATGGGCCGAAGAAGAAGACACGCGCCTGGGAAATTCTTATGACGCAGGCAAAACCATCGAAGAACTTGCCGAAATCCACAAGCGAAGCAAATGGGCGATTGAAGCGCGTTTGGCACGGCTCGGAAAGATTCCCGAACCGCCAACGCGTTTTCCGGCTCGTAATGCGGCGGGAAATGCCACGGGTAACTCCGTAACGGCGTGATTGAAGGCCAGTGACTGCCGTAAAAGCCGTGTCCGGCTATCGCTCGGATTCCCCGAGGGGATACCGGGGCGAGCCCATAACCGGGCTGTCGCCCATAACTGCCGTGAATACCGTGAATATCGTGAATGCCGATGCCTGGGGTAAACTCATCCGCGCAGCGAACATCAAACCAGAATAACGAAATCACGCCGATGCCAGGTCCATTGCAGGGGGTGAAGGTCCTGGACCTCACCACGGTTGTCATGGGTCCGTTCGCGACCCAGTTGCTTGCCGAACTCGGCGCGGACGTGATCAAAATCGAGCCGCACGACGGCGACAACATGCGCCATCCGGGCCCGATGAAGAACCCGGGCATGGGTTACATGTTTCTGAATTTGAACCGGGGCAAGCGCGGCATCGTCCTCGATTTGAAACAGGCAGAAGGCCGCGCGGCATTGTTACGGCTGGTGCCCACTGCGGACGTGCTGATCTACAACGTGCGCCCGCAGGCGATGGCGCGCCTCGGGCTCTCGTACGAGGAAGTGGCTGAGGTCAACCCGAAGATCATCTATGTCGGCGCCTACGGCTACGGCCAGGCCGGTCCGTACGCCGCCAAGCCGGCCTACGACGACCTGATCCAGGGCGCCGTGGGCATTCCGGCGCTGTCGGTGGCCG
>DATMZQ010000274.1:0-9318 GCA_035573615.1 Burkholderiales bacterium
ATCGTTATCGCTGAGGCGGCCTATGTAGCCGACGACGTGAGAAGCGATCTCGCCATTGGGGTAATGCCGGAACAACCTGGCGTTTAGCTCCACACCTGGGAAACGGTAGTTGTTCACCGCGATGCGAGCCACTTCCTCATCGTTCAGACGCGTGCGGATCGGGATGCTGGCAAGATCGTGGCCCTCATCTAGCAATTTCTGAAAGCGTTTACGGTCCTTTGGCGTGATTTCGACCAGGGCGGACAAATCGGCAATCGTTGTCTCGAGATCACGCACCAGTGAAGGCGTAATCTCCAGCGTATAAGCGGCGAAGTTGTGCGCCAGGACGACCCCGTTGCGGTCCAGGATCAAGCCGCGGTTCGGCACGACAGGAACAATGAAGATACGGTTTTGCTCCGCGAGCGTGTGATAGTACTCATGCTGAATGACCTGCACATAGAAGAAGCGCACAGCCAGCACAAAGAACGCGAACAAGACTGCGCCACCCGCAATCGCAAGCCTTAGTTGAAAGTAGTAGAGTTCGCGCTGGTTGTCGCGCAGCTCGACGGCACGGTTCATTGCGAGGGTACGTGTCGGGAAGAAACTGTGCTGCAGCGGCTCACGCTTCGTCCGGATCGGTTCGCTGGCGCAGCGGGATTTTCAGCAGCATGTCCATCGCGGGCCACAGCAGCGCCCCGGTAATGCTCGACACGAAATACCACCAGCCGGGAAACGCATCACCGGCCGCCTGGCGAACCCCGAGCACGATGAGTTGCGTGATGAGCAGCAGCGGCAGTACATGCAGCATCTGGTGGCGCATGTCGAACATGGATACTCTTCGGTGCAGTGCGATGGCGGCAAACATCATTACCGAGTAGGCAAGCGCGTGTTGCCCGAACAGACTGCCGTCTGCGACGTCCATCGCCAGGCCCAGCAGCCACGCCGGCAGGAATCCAATTTTGCGAGGCTGGTAGATGCCCCAGTAGAGTAATACCAGAGCAACGCAATCGGGCCGCAATGCAAGCACCCATCCTGTCAGCGGCAACAAATTGATCATCAGCGCGCTGAACAGCGTAACCATCAGGTACGCCGGCTTGACGGGCAGAAGAATTTCTTCGCTGGCGCTGAGCTTGCCGAACATCGGCGCGCGCATCATCCGCCTTTTCTCGCTTTTTTCCCCTTGGCTTTTTTGGCCTCGGGTGCGATCGGATAATCGGGGAGCGGCGCCAGCCTTGACATCACCAGGACCTGGCGGTTTCTGTTTGCGCCGGCCGCTGGCGTGCAGGTTATCTTGGCAAATGGATAGGCAGCGTTTCGCTCGATGTTCGAAACCACCGCGACCGGCAGCCCGGGCGGGTACACGCCGTCAATGCCGGACGTCACCAGCAGGTCTCCATTTTCCACATCGGTATTGACCGGCATGAACCGCAGATCCAGTGCACCGTCGTACCCTATGCCGAATACGGCAGCACGCAATCCGTTGCGAACGACTTGCACGGGCACCACTTGCTCGCGGTCGCTCACTAGTGCCACTTCCGCGGTCCACGGGAATGCGCGCGTCACCTGACCGATCAGCCCGGTGTCGTCCACCACCGCGGCACCTTCCTCGATGCCGTGGGAGGATCCCTTGTCGATGATGATCTTTCGGCTGAAAGCGTCGCGGCCGACATAAAGAATCTCAGCAGCCATCGATGTTTGCTCGGCACGTTCCTGGATCTCCAGCAGCTCGCGCAAATGCTGGTTCTCGGCGATCAGGGCCTGCTGGGACTGTAATTGACCGGCATGCAAAAAATTATCGTGCGCGAGTCGATCATTCTCGTGCTGCAGGTACGATTGCGAAACGAAAAAATTACTGATGCGCAGGGCCGCTTGTCCGGGCGAATCGGCCAATTCCTGCAGTGGATACAAGATGACCGCGATGACCTTGCGCGCGGCTTCCATGTAATGGAAGCGGTCATCGGCGTAGAGCAACGTAAGAGACAGCAGCGTGAAAAAACCGAGGCGGGCAAATAGGCTGGGGCCTCGTTTGAAAAAAGGCGGTGGCGAGGATTGCATCTAGCTGGCGGTGGGCACTCTTTTCGCTATGCCAGGCGCGGGTCGCGGTATCGAGGACAGATGACCGTTCGCTGACTCCGCTCGCCTAACACCCGGATCCCCCGCGTTTTGTCAATCGTTGGTGAATATGGTGGCCAGTTTGTCGACTTTTTCCAGCGCGCGTCCGGAGCCGCGGACCACGCAGGTCAAGGGGTCGTCGGCAACGATGACAGGCAAACCGGTTTCTTCCATTAGCAAGCGGTCGATGTCTCGCAGCAGCGCGCCGCCGCCCGTGAGTACCATGCCTTTCTCGGCGATGTCGGCACCCAATTCTGGCGGCGTCTGCTCAAGGGCCGACTTCACGGCGCTGACGATGCTGTTGAGCGGATCGGTCAGCGCTTCGAGAATTTCATTGCTGGAAATCGTAAAACTGCGCGGGATGCCCTCGGCCAGGTTTCGCCCCTTGACTTCCTTCTCACGGACTTCCGAGCCCGGGAAAGCAGAGCCGATCTCCTTTTTGATTTCTTCGGCCGTTGTTTCGCCGATCAACATGCCGTAATTGCGCCGGATGTAGTTAATGATGGCTTCGTCGAACTTGTCGCCGCCCACCCGCACGGAACCGGAATAAACAATGCCCCCCAGCGAGATCACGCCTACCTCGGTGGTGCCACCGCCGATATCGACCACCATTGAACCGGTGGCCTCTTCCACTGGCAGCCCCGCTCCGATTGCGGCTGCCATCGGTTCCTCGATGAGCTCAACCTTGCGCGCACCCGCTCCATAGGCGGATTCACGGATCGCGCGCCGCTCCACCTGAGTGGAGCCGCACGGGACGCAGATAACGATGCGCGGACTGGGGGAAAACAGGCGTGAGTCGTGAACTTTTTTGATGAACTGTTTGAGCATCTGCTCGGTCACGGTGAAATCGGCTATGACGCCGTCTTTCATCGGGCGTATCGCTGTGATATTGCCCGGGGTCCGACCAAGCATCTGTTTTGCCGCCAGGCCCACTTCCTGGATCACTTTCTTGCCGTTCGGTCCGCCTTCTTGCCGAATTGCCACGACCGAAGGTTCATTCAGCACGATACCCTTGCCGCGAACATAGATCAGAGTGTTTGCAGTGCCGAGATCGATTGCGAGATCGTTCGAGAAGTAACCGTTTAAAAATCCGAACATGAGGGGATCCGAAGTTTGCCGCGGTGCGGAAAAATGAATGCCGTATGATACCCTATCGTTCTGCTGCAGTTAATAAAAACCGGGGTCATCCGGTTGATGTCTCGCATGAACGACAAAATCCGGGATTGGACCGCAAATCCGCGCGTCGCGCGACTTAAATAGCTTCGTTCAATGGCACTCACTTCCAGCGACGTCAGACGCATCGCGCATCTGGCGCGTATCGAAATTAGCGATGCGCAAAGCGAGCAGACGCTCATACAGCTGAACGAAATTTTCAAGCTGATCGAGCAGCTGCAAGCAGTGGATACCAGCGGCATCGAGCCCATGTCGCATCCTCTCGGGGGCAGTCAGCGATTGCGGGCAGACGTGATTGGCGATCACCCTGACCGCGACTTGGTCATGAATAACGCTCCCGCCAGCCAGGACGGTCTTTTTCTCGTGCCAAAAGTCATCGAATAGGCGCGACGGATGTTTGATAAATCGGTGGCCGAGCTCAGCCGCGCACTGTTGAGCAAGCAAATTTCCGCTGTTGAGCTAGCCAGGATCTACCTCGACCGCATCGAACAGCACAGAGCGCTGAACGCGTTTCTGGACGTGCGTCCAGATGTTACGCTCGGGCAGGCGAAAGCGGCCGACGCGCGTATTGCCCGCGGCGATGCCACCCCGTTAACGGGCGTGCCGATCGCGCACAAGGATATCTTCGTCACGCGAGACTTTGCATCCACCGCCTCGTCTCGCATGCTGCAAGGCTACATGAGTCCGTTCGATGCCACGATCGTAGAGAACCTCGCTGGCGCCGGCATGGTGACCCTTGGCAAGCTCAACTGCGACGAGTTTGCGATGGGTTCTTCGAACGAGAACAGCCACTATGGCAACGTACTCAACCCGTGGGACAAAAACGCCGTGCCGGGCGGCAGTTCCGGTGGTTCGGCAGCGGCCGTGGCAGCTCGGATAGCACCTGCAGCCACGGCTACCGATACTGGCGGTTCGATACGAGAGCCGGCCGCTTTCTCCGGGGTTACCGGCATCAAACCCACGTATGGACGCGCGTCGCGTTGGGGAATGATCGCATTCGCTTCCAGCCTGGACCAGGCCGGAGTCATGACCTGCTCGGCCGAAGACGCCGCGCTGCTCTTCAACGGCATGCTTGGCTTCGATCCGAAGGATTCCACGAGTGTTGAGCGCGGGGCGGAAGACTACACCCGCGACCTGCGATCCGACGTGAAGGGTTTGCGCATCGGTGTGCCAGCAGAATTTTTCGACGCCGGCTTGCAACCCGATGTCGAAAAAGCGGTCCGCGAGGCATTAGCCGAATACGCCCGGCTGGGCGCGAACCTGGTGGACATTTCCCTGCCGAACGCAGCGCTTGGAATTCCTGTCTATTATGTTATTGCACCGGCGGAATGCTCCTCCAATCTGAGCCGGTTTGACGGTATACGGTACGGGCATCGTGCCGAACGCTACGCGGACCTCGATGACATGATCAAGAAATCGCGCGCCGAAGGCTTCGGTCCGGAACCCCAGCGCCGCATCCTGATCGGCACCTATGTGCTGTCGCACGGATACTATGACGCTTACTATATCCAGGCGCAAAAAGTGCGTCGGATCATCGCCGATGAATTCCAGCAAGCATTTCGCGCGTGCGATGTGATCGCAGGTCCGGTCACGACCAGTGTTGCGTTTGGGTTTGGTGAAAAAGCCGCGGATCCGGTTGCCATGTACCTTTCAGACCTCTACACCATACCGGGCAGCCTGGCCGGTATCCCGGCCATGAGTCTTCCATGCGGCTTCGGCGCCCACAACCGTCCGGTAGGCTTGCAACTCATGGCAAACTATTTCGAAGAGGCAAAGTTGCTTGGCGTGGCGCATCGGTATCAGGAGGCAACCGATTGGCATCGCCGCATGCCACCAGGCATTTAGGTACCCGCCTATGAATTGGGAAGTGGTGATCGGATTGGAAACGCATGTGCAGTTATCGACCCGATCCAAGATTTTTTCGAATGCGTCGACGCAGTTTGGCGCCCCTCCAAATACACAGGCCAGCGTGATCGATCTCGCTCTGCCCGGCACGTTACCGGTATTGAACCGGGGCGCTGTTGAGCGGGCAATCCGCTTCGGGCTGTCAATTGGGGGGACCATTAACACGCGCTCAATCTTCGCGCGCAAGAATTACTTCTATCCGGATTTACCCAAGGGTTACCAGATCAGCCAGTACGAGATACCAATCGTGCAGGGTGGGAAGATTCCCATTGATTCCCCGACGCGCGGGCAAATCGAGATACAACTTACTCGCGCGCATCTGGAAGAGGACGCCGGAAAGTCCTTGCATGAGGATTTTCAGGGCATGAGTGGTATCGACCTTAACCGCGCGGGGACTCCCCTGCTGGAGATCGTTTCGGAGCCCGTTATGCGTTCGGCGGCGGAAGCCGTTGCGTATGCGAAAGCTCTGCATAAGCGGGTCGTGGAAGAAATCGAAATCTGTGATGGGAACATGCAGGAAGGATCGTTTCGCTGTGACGCCAATGTTTCAGTACGACGCCCCGGTGCACCCCTCGGCACGCGCCGTGAAATCAAGAACCTCAATTCTTTCCGGTTTCTGCAGCAGGCGATCGAGTACGAGATCAAGTGGCAGATCGAAACACTGGAAGACGGCGGCAAGATCCAACAGGCCACCGTGCTGTTCGATCCCGATAAAGGTGAAACACGCATGATGCGCACCAAGGAAGATGCGCACGACTATCGTTATTTTCCGGATCCGGATTTGTTGCCAGTCATGATTTCCGAGGAGTGGATTGAACAAGTAAGGCAGTCGTTGCCTGAAAAGCTCGACAAGCAGCGAGAGCGGCTGCTTGAATACAAAATCCCTGTTCAACAAGTTGAGCAACTAACGGCCAGTCGCAGTATTTCATCATCCGCACTTACGTTGCTAAAGGGATCAACTGACAAAGAAGCTTCTCTACTTGTCAACTGGCTCTTGGGCCCGATCAGTTCTAAGTTGAAACAAGAAAGCATAGAGTTCGACCAGCTAGATACTAAATTGCCGCGAGACTCTCTCAAAACTCTAGCTGCTCGGGTTGCGGAAGGAAGCATTTCAAATTCAGCAGCGGGGAGCATCGTACTTCCGGCCATGTGGGCTGGGGAAGGGACCGCTGACGAGATCATCGAGAAGAAGGGGCTGAAGCAAATTTCCGACTCCGGCGCGATTGAAAAAATCATCGATGAAGTGATCGCAACACATGCACAACTGGTAGCCGATTACCGCAACGGCAAGGAAAAAGCTTTCAACGCGCTGGTGGGGCAAATTATGAAGGCAAGGCGCAATGCTAACCCCACGCAGGTCAACGCAATCCTGAAGACCAAATTGCGCTAAAGCGCTATTGGCTGGGCTGCTCTGAACCTTTCAGTTCACGAAAACGCTTTTTTTCCACCTCGTACTTGAGGCGGATGGAATCCGACTGGGCCTTGCGCTGCGCGAAATCCGCTTCCAGATTGGCGATTTCCTTCTGGCTTGCGCTGACGTCTTCCAGCAGACGGTCGGGAAGCTTTTTTTGTTGCGACGCAAGGGCATCGGCCTGTTTCTTGAGTTCGCTCAGGTGCAGATTCGCTTTTTCCAGTTTTGCTTCGATTGTCTTCATCCCCTGGATGGGAGTGACCAGAGTCCGGTCGCGTGCGGCATCGATTTCTTCCTCGTTCGTATAGGACGCCAGCAGCGCCTTATCGCGCCGTTCCATTTCCAGCGATGTTTTTGTCGGCGCATTCATTTTGGTCGGCTGCCCGGTCTTTGGTAGTTCCTTCTTCTCGACCACCACGCCCTGGCGGTTCATTTCCGTGCGCTTGGCGCAGTCGGGATTCAATTTGTCGGAGTAATAAACCTTGCCATCGGTATCCACACACTTGTACATGCGGACGTTTTTATCCTGCGCATGGGCCTGCTGCGCTAGAAACGCTGTCATCACACAAGCAATGATGCTTAACGATTTCATGTAGTCACTCCATACTCTTTGCGATAGCGCTGGATCGATTGAAGGTGCTGTGCCATAGGTGCGCGCGCTTGCAAAAAATTCGCCACATCGTCGAGCGTGGCTATGCTCATTACTGGAATGCGGAAGTGGTCTTGAACCTCCTGCGTGGCGGACAATTTACCGCTGCCGCGTTCCATCCGGTCCAACGCGATCAATACCCCGGCGGGCTGGGCACCGGCACTTTTGATAATTTCGACCGATTCGCGCACCGATGTCCCTGCGGAAATAACGTCATCGACTATCAGGACACGGCCGACGAGAGGCGCGCCTACCGTAAGGCCGCCTTCACCGTGATCTTTGGTTTCCTTGCGATTGAAGCAAAAAGGAAGGTTGCGTCCAAACCCGGCAAGAGCGATCGATGTTGCTGTCACCAGGGGAATGCCTTTATACGCAGGGCCAAACAACACGTCGAACGCGGTGTCTGTCGACAAAATTGCCTTCGCGTAGAATCGACCGAGCAATCGCAAGGTCTCGCCGTCGTTGAACAGACCGGCGTTGAAAAAGTACGGTGATAACCGTCCGGCCTTGGTTTTGAATTCGCCGAAACACAGAACGCCGCGGGCCACCGCAAAATCGATAAACTCCTGCCTGAAATCGCTCATTGACCTCTTGTGCGCATAGTCACGCTCAATCTAAACGGCCTACGTTCGGCAGTCAACAAAGGCTTCCTGCGCTGGCTGGCGAAGCAAGGCGCGGACGTTGTCTGCGTGCAGGAGCTCAAGGCTCAGGACAAGGATCTGACCGAGGCGATGCGTAATCCCGGGGGCTTTCAAGGCTATTTCCATTGCGCCGAGCGTCCCGGCTACAGTGGGGTCGGGCTGTACTGCAGGAAAAAGCCCGATCGCATAATCTCTGGCGTTGGTATCGCGGATATCGACGCCGAAGGACGTTATCTCGAGGCGCAATTCGGTAACCTCAGTGTCGTGTCGCTCTATGTGCCATCCGGCACGAGTTCCGCGGAACGACTCGAGGTCAAGTTCAGCTTCATGCATCGCTGCATCGATCCGTTGCACAAGCTTGGCAGTTGCGGGCGCGACATTGTCGTCTGCGGGGACTGGAACGTCGCGCATAAGGAAATAGATCTTAAGAATTGGCGTTCGAACCGCAAGAACTCAGGTTTTCTGCCCGAGGAGCGGGAATGGTTTTCCGGGGTTATCGCTCATCTTGGCTACGTGGATGTGTTCCGCAAGCTTGACCACCGCCCCGAGCAATATACCTGGTGGTCAAACCGCGGTCGGGCTTGGGCCAAGAACGTGGGCTGGCGCATCGATTATCAGATGGCGACGCCAGCGCTGGCGGCCAAAGCGAGCGCGGCCGCCATCTACAAACAGAAGCGTTTCTCGGACCACGCCCCGCTCAGTATCGATTACGACTTCGAGCTCTGACCTGCCGGCAGAACAGTGCCGTTTGCGCTCCATGGCGCGACTTTGAACAGGAGCAGCATGCCGGGCATCGCAAGTAATACGCAAAGCAAAAAAAAGCCGAACCAACCCATTTGCTCCACCAGCCATCCGGTTGTTGCGTTCAGAAATGTGCGGGGCACGGCGGCGAGACTGGTGAAAAGCGCGAACTGGGTCGCCGTATAGGCAGGGTGGGTCGCGCGTGCGATATACGCGACAAACGCAGCAGCGCCCAAGCCAACCCCCAGGGCTTCAAAACCGATCACGAGCGCCAACGCCGTTCGCTCTGATACCCCGATTTCCATAAACGGTCCGATGCGAGACAACCAGGCAAAGCCGAGAATCGACACAACCTGAACCACACCGAAGAGCCACAATCCACGGTTGATTCCCAGTTTCATCATCCATAGCCCGCCCAGCAAGGCTCCGATCACGCTGGGCCATAGTCCAGCGTTTTTTGCGATCAACCCGATGTCCGACTTGGAAAACCCCATGTCGAGATAAAAAGGTGTTGCAAGCGCCGTGCACATGCTGTCGCCCAGCTTGTAGAAAAAAATGAAACCGAGGACCAGCAGCGCACTGCGCACACCGGCCCGGCCCACGAACTCGCGAAACGGCTCGACCACCGCCGCACGCAGCGTTTTCGGCGGGGCCGCCATTTCCGGTTCGGCGACCAGCAAGGTCATCGCTATGCCCGGAAGCATGAA
>DATMZQ010000275.1:0-2789 GCA_035573615.1 Burkholderiales bacterium
GCTTTCGTGTAGGCGTTGTCATATTCGCTGTGATTCGACAGGATCACTGACGCGCCGGCATCGGCCGCCGCTTTGGCGATTTTCTTTTGTGAGGCGATGTATTCATCCCACCGCGAGCCGTCTGTGCCAAAAGCGCCGGTCAGAGTACCGCCGGAATACGCGACCATCACTGTCCTGCCTGCATCCTTCACTGGAAAAACATAAGACAATGTTCCCGGTGTGTGACCTGGCGTATGCACGATCGTGACTGTTGTGTCGCCAAGCGTGATTTTTGTTCCTTCCGGTCCGACAGTGATGTCGCGCTTAGGAACGCCACCTGCGGCAGTAGCGGGCCGTTGCAACGTGGAATCCCAATCCGCCGCGCCCATGACGACCTTGGCGCCGTATTTTGCCTGCAGTTCCGCCGCACCTTGATCGTGATCGCCATGCGCATGGCTGATGATGACGTACTTGAGGTCGTTCGCGTTCAAGCCGAGCTTCGCGAGCCCATCGATGATTTCCGGTTGGGTGGCCCATGCGAAGTTTGTATCAATGAGAATAAGGCCCGCGCTTGTGCGCAGCGCCCAGGACGAGTGTTGGCGCGTGCCAAGCCAGTAGAGATTGTCGAACACTTTATAGGGTGAGGCATACCAGCCCGCGCGATCCGGAGTGGCTGCCGCAGTGGCACCTCGCGCGGCCGGTGCTGCGCCCGTTGCGCCGCGAGCGCCGCCTCCTGGCGCACCGCCCGCGCCGCGAGCTCCACCGCCGGGCGCGCCACCCGCGCCGCGGGCTCCACCGCCGGGCGCGCCACCGGGCAGGCAGAGATTCACGAACGTGCCACGGTAATCCTGCCCCGCAGCGGCCTTTGCCGTTGCGATATGCGTATCCACTTCGCTGGAAGGCGCCTGAGCGAGGGTAATGGTTCCAAGAAGCAGAATCGATAACGCGCCGTTCAAAATACGTGTTCGCTTCATTTTATTCACCGAAAACTTAAGAGACATTTGAGCCGCTCCAGGTTCATCCGCAGTTTCCACCAATGACTTCCGGAGCGTGAACGAGGTTGCCTTGGAAGGAGCACTTTCCTTCCTAGTCGATATTAGGAAAATTCAAGCGTGCCAATATTAGTTCCGTCGCCCAGCAGATTCAATCACCGGACTAATACTTTCCACAAAGTCGTTGGAAGTCTTATCCCGGTATTGCCGAGACTCTCAGTGTGGTATCGCCCAGGGGATAACATACGCATAGAACATCACAATCACTCCCACCAGCGATGCCAACGCAATGCTGTGCCAGAATACTGCCTTAAAGATCGCCGCTTCGTTGCCTTGCTGTTTGGTCGCGGAACTCGATACGACGATCGACTGGGCATCGATCATCTTGCCCATTACGCCGCCAGTGGAATTTGCAGCTCCCATGAGGATGGGGCTCAAGCCCAGCTGCTCCGCAGTGACTTTTTGAAGGTTCCCGAATAGGGCGTTCGAGCCCGCGTCTGTGCCCGTCAGGGCCACGCCGAGCCAGCCGAGCAACGTGCCGAAGAATGGGTAGAGCTTTCCCGTTCCGGTCAAACTCAAGCCTATGATCGTATCCATGCCGCAGTATCGCGTTACGTACGCGAGGCCGACCATGAAGCTGATAGCCAGCAACGACGGCATCATCTGCACGACTGTCGCTTTGAAAATACGCGCGGTTTTACCCAGAGGCAAACCCGCAAGCAGGGCCGCAACAATCCCAGCAACGAAGACAACTGTTCCAGGTATACCCAGGAAGTTTAAATTCACCGTGGCATCTTCAGGTGTGGGTACTGGAGCGACCGGAGGCATTTTTAGAACAGCGTTATGCAGGTAGGGCATTGGCATTTTCAGTGCATTGACGTTCAAATATTTCGACATCGACGGCAGGCCCGTCACGAAAATCAAAATCGAGGCGACGATGAAGGGCGACCATCCTTTTAGCACTTGCGCCGCTGAGTGGCGTCGGTGGGAAACCGCCAATTCACCGCTGACGGGGATCACTTTGGCGGGCTTCCAGAACTTGAGAAACGCCGTCGTTAACAGCAGCGAAAATACCGCCGAAACCACGTCAACGAGGCCAATGTCCTGAAAGTTGGACCAGTAGAATTGCATTCCGGCAAAGGAGAGCCCGCTGACCAGCAACGCAGGCCACACCTGGAATGTTTCGCGCCATCCGACCATGCTGCGTACCAGCCAGAAGGGCAGGATCAGAGACAGAGGCGGCAGTATCCGGCCAGCCATCGCGCTGAACTGCAACTCGGGCAATCCGGTCACGCCGCCGAGGGTGCGGATTGGATTACCCACGCCGCCCCATGCAACAGGTGCCGTGTTTGCCAGCAGGCAAAGCGTCGCCGCTTGAAATGGGCTGAAGCCCAATCCCATGAGAAACGCTCCAGCGATTGCCACGGGCGCGCCGCCTCCTCCGGTACCTTCGAGGAAGGCACCAAAGCAAAACGCAATCAGCACGAGCTGGAGACGCTTGTCCGAGGACAGTCCCGCGATCGAATCCTTCATAACCTGGAACTGTCCTGTTTCGGACGCGACGTTGTAGAGAAAAATCGAGCCGACTACGATCCATGCAATGCGAAGCAGCCCGAAAATAAACCCATGTCCGGCCGCGGTTACTACCAGCACCGCAGGCATTTTGAAAACCAATAGCGCGAGCGCGACTGCCACCATAAGTCCGCTCAAAGCGGAAATCCACACGCGCTTTTTCAGTACCACCAGGACAAAGAAAAGCGTCAACACCGGCAATGCAGAGACCAGCGTCGAAAGCAGTCTGCTATAGAACGGATCGTA
>DATMZQ010000276.1:0-6162 GCA_035573615.1 Burkholderiales bacterium
CGCTGTCGCCATTCCGGTGTCGGTGATCGGCCACTTCACTTTCCTCAAGGCCATGGGCTTTTCAATCAATACGCTGACATTGCTCGGCGTGGTGCTGTCGATCGGCCTGGTGGTGGACGATGCTATCGTCGTGCTGGAAAACATCCACCGCCATATCGAAGAGGGTATGCAGCCGCTCAAGGCGGCCTTCCTCGGCAGCAAGGAAATCGGTTTTGCGGTGATTGCCATGACCATCACGCTGGCCGCCGTGTTCACGCCGCTTGCCTTGATGACCGGCAATACCGGGAAGCTGTTTACGGAGTTTGCGCTTACCGTGGCCACGTCCGTAATCGTTTCCGGGTTTGTCGCGCTGACGTTGACGCCGATGATGTGCTCGAAGCTGTTGAAGTCAGGCCATAGCAGCGTCTATACCTACACCGAACGGTTCTTTGAAGGCATGAACAACGGCTATCGCCGTATTCTGCGTGGCACGCTGCGTCATCGCTGGGTAATCGGGGTTATCTTCGTCGTGGTTCTTGGCAGCATGGTCTTGCTGTTCAAACAGCTGAAAGCCGAACTTTCGCCGGTGGAAGACCGTGGATTATTTCTGGCTTTTGTGGTGGCGCCAGAAGGTTCCACCATGTCCTACACCGACGGCTACATGCATGTGGTCGAAGGCATCACCGCCAAAATTCCCGAAATTACCACCATGTTCGCCGTGGTCGCACCGGGCCTCGACCGCCCAAACCCGGTCAATCTCGGCGTTGCTTTTGCTGTCCTGAAACCCTGGAGCGAGCGCGAGCGCAGCCAGTTGACCATCACCAAGGAACTTGGCCCGAAACTTTACGGGGGCCTGCCTGGCGCGCTGTCCTTTGCACTCAACCCACCTTCGCTGGGACAAGGCCTGCTGACCAAGCAGATTGAATACGTGATTTATGGAAACAGTTTTGAAGAACTGCAGGGCCAGGTAAATCTTGTCATGGCCAAATTGCGCGAGTATCCGGGCATTACGGCGCTCGACACGGATTTGAAACTCAACAAGCCGCAAATGGTGGTTGAAATCAATCGCGACAAGGCTTCCGATCTGGGCGTATCCATGGACGTCATCGGGCATACCCTGCAGACGCTGCTTGGCAGCCGCGATGTGACGCGCTACAAGCACGAGGGCAAGCAGTACGATGTGGTCGTGCAGTTGGAAGACAGCAAGCGCATGCAGCCTACCGATCTGACTTCCATTTATGTTCGCGGCCGGGACGACCAGCTCATGCAGCTTTCCAACCTGGTGAAGCTCAGCGAGGCGGTTGCGCCGAAGGAACTGAACCACTTCAACAAACTCCGGGCCGCCGTAATCAACGGCAACGTCGCCTCCGGGTACACGCTTGGCCAGGCGCTAGAGGTGATTGACGCGACTGTCAAACAAGAACTGCCCGCGGGCATCATTACCGATCTGGATGGACAGGCGCGCGAGTTTCGGGAAGCGGGCGGCCAGTTGTACCTGACGTTTGTACTGGCGCTGGTATTTATTTATCTGGTGTTGTCCGCGCAATTTGAAAGTTTCGTCGGACCGCTGGTCATCATGTTTACCGTACCGCTCGCAATGACCGGGGCGCTGCTGGCGATGTGGATCAATGCCATGCTGGGCCACGGCGGCACATTGAACGTGTATAGCCAGATCGGTCTGGTGATGCTGGTGGGCCTGATTACCAAACACGGCATTCTGATCGTCGAATTCTCCAATCAGCTGCGCAGCCGCGGCATGGAAAAATTCGAAGCGGTGGTGGAAGCAGCGACCTTGCGCCTGCGTCCCATTTTGATGACGACCGGCGCGATGGTGCTCGGAGCGATTCCGCTGGCGCTGGCTCATGGTGCCGGCGCCGAATCAAGGCAATCCATCGGCTGGGTTATTGTCGGCGGGTTGATGGTGGGAACGTTACTGACTTTGTTCGTGATTCCAACCATCTACACGCTCCTGATGCGCAAAGTACACATGGCCGACGAGGAAGAAGTCATTGTGCCGCTTACCGCCGGCGGCAGCGGACCAATAACTGCGCCTCACAAGGAACTGTAACCAGGCGCGGCGCCAGTCAGCGTCAGAAACGGCGAAGGCAAATGCGTTCGCCGTTTTTTTTTGGCTATAGTGCAGCTGAACCATAACGGAAGTTTCTTCAATTCACCGCAATGCGGTTGCGCTTCTACACCCTGGATGTGTTTACCGATCGGCCGTTCGGCGGCAATCCGCTTGCCGTTGTCCTGGACGCGGATCTGTTGAGTGGCGAGCGCATGCAAAGCATCGCAGCCGAATTCAATTTGTCGGAAACGGTATTCGTATTAAAACCTGCGAAGGCGGGCGCCAATCGCAAGAAACTGCGCATCTTCACACCCCAGGCTGAACTGCCGTTTGCAGGACATCCGACGATCGGTACCAGTTATTTACTGGCGAAACTCAAGCTGGTTGAGTTGCATGCCCTGGATTCCATCATGGTGCTGGAAGAAGCTATTGGCGACGTCCCGGTCAAAGTGGAGTACGGCGCGGACGGACCGCGGTCGACGCGCATGTCGGTCCCCAAAATGCCGGAGCGCGGACCGGAACCGCCAAGACTTGCGGACCTGGCGGCAATGCTTTCCCTGGCTGAAGCCGATCTGCTGCCGGGACACGCCGCCTATTCTTGCGGCGTGCCATTTTTGTTTTTGCCGGTTCGCGATCTTGCCGCCATCGCGCGCGTCAAGCTGCGCGGCGACTTGTGGGAAAGACTGCTGTCCGGTTGGTGGGCCAAGAGCGTTTTTGTTTTTACCGCCGAAACGGTCGCGCAAGACGCGGACATTCACGCCCGCATGTTCGCCCCGGCGATAGGCATCACGGAGGACCCTGCAACTGGGGGTGCGGCCGCCGCGCTGGCCGGGTACCTGCATGCGCAGGATCGCCACGAAGGCAGGCGCAGATGGCTGGTGGAGCAGGGCTTCGAAATGGGCCGTCCGTCCAACATCGAACTCGAAGCGGACGCTTCCGGCGGGATAATCACGGCCGTGCGGGTTGGCGGCAGCTCCGTGCTGATGTCCGAGGGCTGGTGCGAAGCCGGCTGATGTCGTTCTAAAAATTCGACTTATCGGTTCAAATACTCCCGCTAATCGTTTCGGCCGGATGCCGCTATATTGATCGAATCGACAAAGGCTTTGCCGAGGTGGCCAGGCCTGAACAGGAGACATCAATGAATGCTTTGAGAAAAAGCAGCGAGCGCGGATTCGCCGACCATGGCTGGTTGAAGAGTTTCCATACCTTCTCATTCGCCGGCTACCACGATCCCAGGCAAATGGGTTATGGCGCGCTGCGCGTGATCAACGAAGACCGGGTCGCGCCAGGCCAGGGGTTTGGCAAGCATCCGCATCGGGACATGGAGATCATCAGCTATGTGCTGGAGGGCGAGCTGGAGCACCAGGACAGCATGGGCACCGGCTCGGTCATTCGTCCGGGGGATGTGCAGCGCATGAGCGCCGGAACTGGCGTTTTCCATAGCGAGTACAACCCCTCTTCCATGAACGGCGTGCACTTCCTGCAGATCTGGATTGAGCCCGATACCCTTGGTGTCAAGCCCAGCTACGAGCAGAAATTTTTTGCACCCGAGGAAAAGCGCGGCAAGCTGCGCCTGGTGGCTTCACCGGATGCGCGCGATGGTTCGGTATCGATTCATCAGGATGCTTACTTGTACGCCGCACTCATTGATGGAGCCGAGCAGGTCGTGCATCGGCTTGAGAGCGGACGCCGCGCTTACGTGCACGTGGCGCGCGGCAGCGTTACCGTGAATGGCCAGCCGCTGGGCGCCGGCGACGCGCTGAAGGTCGATGGTGAATCGACGGTCGCCATGAGCGACGGCGACAATGCAGAGGTACTGTTGTTCGATCTGGAATAATCCAACCAGTGCGACAACGACAGCGGCAGGCTATCGTGCCTGCCGCTGCGCTTTTCGAGTTCCAATTAACTCAGCTTGACGTACTGGTAATCCAGTCCAAGGTTGTTAATGCCGCGATCGGGCGGCGCAATCCAGCCGGCCATTTTCCCCGGCTCAACGACGCGCTGCATGAGGCTGTGCACAAACGTGCGGTCCGCCTCGCTTGGCAGCCATTCCGGCATGCGTCGCTCATATGCCTCACGGCTGATGGGCTTGCCTTGCGGATCGGTAGGCACGTTGACCCAGGCGCCGATGGCGCGGCGGAAATGCGGGCTGGGTAATGCGAGCCGGAAATCGTACCCGGCGCGCTGTATCTGCATATTCCAGCGCTTGAGGCCGATTTCGCAATCCCTGATGTATGACTGGCGCATGACTTCATTCATCGCATTGCGCAGGCTGACCGACTCCTGGCCTTGCGGCGTTTCCAGCGAGAGTACTGCATCGCTGCAGACATGGTCCTCGTACTGCGTTTCGTCGGGCCGGCCTTTGATGCCGCTGGCAAACGAACTTGCCGCATTCGACGAAACTTCGGAGCCGAACAGGTCGAGCGATGAGGTAAACCAAAAATTCATATAGCGCTGAATGGTAGCGAGGTCGACTGCGCCATGGTCGCGCACACCCTGCGCGTCGTCGCTGCCGATTTCCTTCATGACTTCCAGCGTACGTTTCACGATTCGGCCGACGCCGGTTTCGCCGACGAACATGTGATGCGCTTCCTCCGTGAGCATGAAGCGGCAGGTTCGTGCAAGTGGATCGAAGCCGGATTCGGCCAGGCTCTTCAGCTGGAATTTTCCGTCGCGGTCGGTGAAATACGTGAACATGAAAAACGACAGCCAGTCGCTGATCGGTTCGTTGAAGGTACCGAGAATGCGCGGCTTGTCTACATCGCCGGAATGCCGCGCCAGCAGTTCCTCGGCTTCCTCGCGCCCGTCGCGGCCGAAATGGGCGTGCAGCAGATAGACCATTGCCCACAGGTGCCTGCCTTCCTCGACGTTGACTTGGAACAGATTGCGCAGGTCGTACAGCGAAGGGCACGTCAGGCCGAGACGGTGCTGCTGTTCGACCGATGCGGGCTCCGTGTCGCCCTGCGTGACGATGATGCGGCGAAACTGCGAACGCAATTCGCCCGGGACTTGCTGCCAGACAGGTTCACCGTAGTGATCGCCGAAGCCGATGGTGCGGTCTGGCATGCGCTCCGCCAGGAATATGCCCCAACGGTAGTCCGGCATCTTCACCGCGCCGTAACTGGCCCAGCCCTGTGCATCGACGCCCACCGCCGTACGCAGATACACTTCCGCCGATTCGGTTTCGTGCGGTCCCATTTCGCGCCACCATTGCAGGAACTTCGGTTGCCAGTGTTCGAGGGCGCGCTGCAACGTGCGGTCATTCGCCAGATCGACGTTGTTGGGAATTCTTTCGCTGTAATTGATGCTCATGGTCGGCTCGAATTCATGAATGTGAGTGCGAACGGGTCTATTGCTTGTTACCAAAGCGAACGCTGTTGCGTATGACGGCCGGGTTCCATCTAAACCCTTTCCCAGTCGAACTTAGCTTTGCTGCCGCTTCCGAATACTTTTAACGCGCCGTGTTCGCCGACGGCATTGGGCCGGACAAAAATCCAGTTTTGCCAGGCAGTCAGACGGCCGAAAATGCGCGTCGCCATGGTTTCCGCACCGGTGAAACGCAAGTTTGCTTCCATGCCAGTCAGCGCGTCAGGTGAAAGGCTGGTCCGCTCTTCGATGGCGATGCGTATTTCCTCGTCCCAATCGATGTCGTCCGGCGCGTAAGTCACCAGACCCATCGCCGAGGCAGCGGCCGCATCGAGTGGCTCGCCAACGTGCGCGCGCACCGCGTCAACCTGGTCCGTTTCGTCGCAGAAACGGTTGGCGATGCGGCTCAGTCCATTGACCATCGGGACAATACCGAAATTCAGTTCCGTCAGGACCAGGGTTGCCGCATCATTTTCCTGTTGCAGCATGTAGCTGCGATCCGCCGCGAAAACCAGTTCCGCAAGCGCGCCCGCGAAGCAGGAACCCTGGTCGATAACGGCAAACAGCGTGCGCGAAGACACATCCAGCCGCGCCAGCGTCCGTCGTAGAAAACCGGTGGTTTCGCGCACGAACCAGTCATTGCAATGCTTCGCCAGCATTGCGTCACAGGCCAGTACCGACGTCGTATCACCCCGCGTCTTGAGTAACCAGACACCGATTGCAAGATCATTGGTACGCAGCATCAGGAT
>DATMZQ010000277.1:0-4958 GCA_035573615.1 Burkholderiales bacterium
GTTCGATGGTGCGGCGATATTCGAGGGCATCCGGGCTGCAATTGAAATCGCCGGTCAGGACGGCAGAGACCGGGGTTGGACGCATCTGGAAAGGGCCTTGCGCGGACTTGGCTTTTTGCGCCTCTGCGCCGCGCTGGCAAGCCTGCTGATGCAATGCACGCAGGGCATCGACTTGCGCCATGCGCTGCGTGGCGGAGTAGTACTCCAGATGCGTAGTGGTGATCCTGATGGGCCCCCACGGGGCCGCGACTACCGCCTCCAGGGCGATACGTTGCATGCTGCTGTCCGCGGCGGGATCCGCCGGCCAGGGCAGCAGATGCCGGTACACCTGCAGCACTGGCAAGCGCGAGAACAAGACGTTGCCGAACAGGCTGCGGCCTCCTTGCCCATCGTCTATGTCCGTGGCAACGCCATAATGCGCTGAGTAACCGGGCAGGCCCAGTGAAAGTTCGCGTACCTGATCCTCCCCGCGACTGCCGGGCAGTCCGGGAAAATTTGCCGCGACTTCCTGCAGGCACAGCACATCAAAGTCCGCCAGTTTGTTAGCTGTGCGCACGATGCGCGCCGGATCGACTGCCAGGTCGATGCCGCGCGCCCACTGGATATTCCAGCTAACGAGTTTCATTTCAGCGCGTGCTAGTAACGGGCGTCTTCCGGTTTTCCACCTTGCGCCCAGTCTGCAGACTTGCCGGCGAAATCCGGCCGCGGCTGGCGCGTAAAGAAGGCGGCGACGTCAAAGGCTTCTTCATCGCTGAGGGAGCCGGGCTGGTCGAAAGGCATGTTGGCTTTGACAAAAGCTGCTGCGGTATTCAGACGCGCCATCCCGGCGCCGATGTTGAATGATTTCGGTCCCCACAGCGGCGGATATAGCATGTCACCCGAAGGGGCTGGCATACCTTGACCTTGTTCGCCGTGGCACACGGCGCACTTGTGCGCATAAATGCGCGCACCGCGTTCGCGATCGGGAGGCTGCGTGCTTTTCATGCGCAGGAAACCGCGGCCGGTCACGCTTTGTCCTGTCGGTACATCGCGCGAGAGCCACTGCATATAGGCCAGGATGCCAATCATTTCGGCGCTGGCGGGCGGCAGTGCCTTGCCGTTCATGGAGCGCTCGAAGCAATCGTTGATACGGTCCTGCAGCGAGATCACCCTTGCGCTACGGCTGCGATATTCAGGAAATACGCCCCAAATGCCGACCCAGGGCGAAGACCACGGCGTGCGGCCGGCATTCAGATGGCAACTCGTGCAATTAAGCGCATTTCCGGAATAGGCGGGAGCGCTTTGCGCCGTGTTCGTCAGCACGCGCCGCCCTAGCGCGATCGCGTCTCCCACCGGGCCTTGCGGATCTGGCGTGTCATGCCAGCCGGGATAAACAGTGTCGGCAGCCAGCGCCACGGAAATACAGAATCCCAAACCGACTGCAAGAGCAATGCAGGTACTCAAACCACCAGGCAGCGCTCGTCCCGCAGGCACGTTCAATTCCGGCATGGTGAACTACCTTCTTTCAGTGAGCGCCAAAAACAGAATCTATTTCGATGAAGATACCGAAACAAAAACCCCGCTTGCGCGGGGTTCAGAGTCAAGCACGAGCCGATGGTTCAAACGGGTAGCGGATCTTGTTCGTAAGCCGGTTCTTTCTGTGGTTCAGGGGTTGGCGCGTTACGTTGCTTTTCCGCTTGCCTGCGTTTGTCTTCCTCTTCGGCCAGTTTTGCCCAGTACAAGGCCTCGAACTCGAAGCACATGCTGCACCTCCTTCCAGATCAGTTGGGGGTAGAACGCATTAGTGCTTTTGTTGTGTCTTTATCGTAGCGCCGTCAATTCATGGAATCAATCGGTTTGAATTGCATTCATTGCGGCATCGCAGCAAGATGCTCACGGACTTTTTCCAACGCTTCAACCATGATTTCGGGCGGTTGTGCACCGGACAACGCCAGGCGCTGGTTGAAGATGAAAAAAGGCACACCTTGCACGCCGGTGGCGCGCGCCCGCCGGTCCTGTTCTTCTATCAACGCACGGTCTTCGTCACTTGCCAGATAAGTCGAGGCATCATCTCGATTGATGCCGGCTTGCGCAGCGATGTCTGCGAGTTCGGCCTTATCGGTCAGGTCCGCGCCTTCCTCAAAATATCGGCGGAACAGCGCTTCCGCCATTGCATCCTGCTTGCCGCGTTCTCCCGCGTAGTGCATGAGCCGATGTGCGTCGACGGTGTTGGGCTGAACCTGAATCGCGTCGAACGCGAACTCGATGCCTGCGCGCTTGCCGGCCGTTGACACCCGCGCATAGATTTCACGGGCCCGCTCCGGGCCACCGAATTTGTTTTCGAGATATTGCTTGCGTGGCACGCCGTCAGCGGGAAGTTCCGGGTTGAGTTGAAACGGATGCCAGCGCACGATCGGCACTTCATCGGGATACCTCGCTCGCCACTGGTCGAGCGCGCGTTCCAGGTTGCGTTTGCCGATAAAACACCAGGGGCACACTACGTCTGAAACGATATCGATTTGAAAAGACATGATTGCTCGCTTGTATGTGTTGGGTCAGTTGCAAACCATGCGCTTGACGGCCAGCGCAGCGTTGCCGTAGGAGACGCGCCGGTCGAACACGGCATTGCAGCCGTTCATGCCGGGCGGCAGCAACGCCGTCAAGCTCGCAGTGGTGCGTTCATAAGTGCAGGCCAGGTGAAAGTTGCGTTTGCTCTCCGGAAATCGCCAGGAAATGCGCAGTTCTCCTTTGACGGATTTGATCGAATAAGGTTTGATCCGGTGATTCTGCGATGGCGGACCATCGTAAATCTGCACGCCGGTCAATCGCAGGGGCGGGTCCGTATACGACACCGTCCAGTCGCCGGCAATGTTAGCCTGCTGATTAACTTCAAGCGAATCCGGGCACAGCACTTCAGCGCGGGTGGCGCAACACATCGACGCCAGCGCGACAGCCATCAGGTAACGGGTCATGTGAACTCCAGTCATCAGCAGTGATCCCCTTAAAGTGATGCCACAAACGCGAGCAACGCGGCACGGTCTGCTGCCGGCATGCCGCGAAAGGCTTCCCGCGCAACACCGGCCTCGCCGCCGTGCCACAACACGGCCTCGGCCACGGTGCGCGCTCGGCCATCATGCAGGAGCGCGGCGTTGCCATTGACTGTCCCGCTAAGGCCGATGCCCCAAAGCGGGGGCGTGCGCCAATCGCGCGGTCCCGCAAGGTAATCCGGCCGCCCATCGGCAAGTTCTTCTCCCATATCATGCAACAACAGGTCGGTATACGGGCGTATGCGCTGCTGACCCAACTGCACCAGCGCTGGATAGTCACCGGTCTTCATCTCGGGCACATGACAAATGGCGCATTTGGATTGCGTGAACAGCCGTTCTCCGCGCTGCACAGCTGGATCGTCCAGGTTGCGCGGTGCCGGTGCTGCCAGCGCGCGCAGATAAAACAGTAATTCTTCGAACGCACGCTGCGGTTGTTCCGGCACCATGCCGCGCGGGCGTTTGCGGCAGGCAATCTGTATGGGCGGACAATTCTCGAGTTTGAACAGACCATTTGTGACGCCGAGGTCATTCAGGAAGGCCGAAGCCGTCTGCTGCTTTAGATTGGGCTGGTTGGCTTTCCAACCGAAACGACCGACCGCAACGGATTGTTTCTCCGCGTCCCAGACATAGTTGAGCCGGCCGCCGAAGCCAACCTGTCTTTGCCCGCGTGCGATTTCCAGCAGCATGTCTTCAGACACTGCGTCGAGCAGGCCGGTGCCGAGAACGGGAGGCGCGATGCGTACGGACGTCATGACGTCCGGGCCTAGCGGACCGAACGCCAGATCGATGAAGCGTAGCTTCGGCTTGCGCAACAGGATGCTCGATCCATCGGCAAATTGTTCGACGTGATCCTGCCACTCAATGACTGCATTTCCTTCTGCCGGCACGCGTCCCAGTTCTCCCTGATTCTGCAGTTGCTCACCATAATTCGGATGTGGCAGCGGGGCACCGTGCGGATCTTGTCCCGGTATCGATAACCGGACGAGCATCGATGCCAGTGTCTCACCTTCCACATCGGGCGAATGACCGCGCCCATTGTTGATGTGGCAGTCAGCGCACCGCTCTGCATTGGAGGTTGGTCCGCGTCCCCACTTGCCGCCAATGCCCAGCAGCACAACCCAACGCTGCTCGAATTCCTGCCCGCCGCCCGCGAATAATTCGAGTTGCGCAGTGTCGAGCCCGGAACCCGGCAGCGAGTAGGCCTGAGGTGACGCGTCGTCCGTCGTGAACGATTCACCCGAAGTCGCGGGCTCCCGTTGAGTGACCAGTGCCAGGGCCGCAGTCGCGCTAAGGGCCGCACACACGAGGATCAGCTGCCGCAGGAACAGCCCTGTTTTCGCAATCGCCATGGTGAGCTTTCTACTGCCAGCGTGTGCGGAATGCAAGGGCTGGCGAAGGTGCAAGGAGCCTTATGGCGCATCACCGCGTAATCATCACGGCGATGCGGAACTGTGAGCGTGCAGCACGATGCGGGCCGGTCGCTGCACGTCGAGTTCCTCGGCGGACGACTCGTTCTGCACCGGCAGCGTAACCTCCAGCACGCCGCCGGGCGGCCCCGTGCTGTTCTCGGGAATAAGCACAAACTCGGCGCACGCTGGAGTGCAAGCCAGCACGGCAAGCAGCAATTCAATGCACGCGCGCATTACTGCAGTTTCTTGTTCAATTTTTGCAAAAGAGTCCGTCCTTCGCCCACCGTAGGCATTCGCTGCGTCACAAGACCTGCATGATTCCGTAGAGCGCAAAGCTGACGAGGATGGCTCCCGAGACCCGATTGATCCACACCATGACTGGCGGCCGGAACATCGCTGCCGATCTGGACACCACCACGGTCAGCAATGCCCACCACAGCATCGATCCGGCGAATACGCCGGCCGCGAAGGTCACCGCTTGGGATACCAATGCTACGGACGCCACGGCAGCGAAGATTCCGGC
>DATMZQ010000278.1:0-5529 GCA_035573615.1 Burkholderiales bacterium
GCCCCGGTAGCTCAGTGGATAGAGCAACCCCCTCCTAAGGGGTAGGTCGCACGTTCGATTCGTGTTCGGGGCGCCAACACTCGATGATTTAGCGACTTCGGAGGCGCCAAACCTTCCATACCCACCCGCACACCGCCATTGCACGTAGGTGGTGCTCGGAGACCTTGACCGAAAAAAACGTCAGTGCCAGCCGGTCTGTGCGGTAGCGCACAATGCTTTAGCCTGAAATTGAGTACAAATATGCCAGGTGTATAGGCACACGAGGTTTCATTGCGGTTTGTCGTTGTAGACGGCCTGGCCCCGATGAACGAGTAACAGGTATGAATAACAATAATCTATCTGACGACCTGATCCGCTTCATCCATACGAGCATTCCCGGAATCCCTTTCCTGGAAACCCTTCTTCTTTTAAGAACGGAGCCCGGAAGATGCTGGACTGTCAAGGCGGTATCCGGCCGTCTCTATCTGTCGACCGTCATTGCAGACGACCTGCTTAAGTCATTGTGTGCCGCGGGCATGGCAGTTGAGGGGCGTTCGGGATTCCGTTATCAACCTCAATCAGACGAACTGCGCCAGATGATCGACCGGCTCTCGGATTCCTACAGACAGGACCTTATTGAAACCACCAAGGTCATTCATTCCGGAGCTGGCAAGAATGCGCAAATTTTTGCCGACGCATTCAAATTCAAAAAGGATTCGTAGCATGGGATCGGCTATATATATCTTGTGCATGTTGACCAGCCTGGCTTGCGCGGGCCTGCTTGTGCGCAGTTACCTTGCCACGCACCACCGCCTGCTATTCTGGAGCGGCTTGTGTTTTGCTGGTCTCGCAATTAGTAATTTGATGTTGGTCCTGGATTTGATGGTTTTCCCCGACATCGATATGTCTTCATGGAGACTGGCAATCTCGACGGGAGCAACGGCCTTGCTGGTGTTCGGGCTCATCTGGGAAGAGAAGTGAGGCGACCATGACTGCAATTCTGGTGGGCACAGTGGGAACGCTGTCTATTGTTGCGGGATTGTTCTTCTTGCGCTTCTGGAGAAGTACACGCGATCGCTTTTTTCTGTTCTTCGCCCTTGCTTTCTTTCTCGAGGGCGCAAACCGAATTGCTTTGTATTCTTCCGTGGGCGAACAGGAACATTTGCCCATCTACTATCTGATAAGACTTGCAAGTTACGGTCTGATACTTATGGCGATTATCGGCAAGAATTGGGTCCGCCGCCCCCGCGTATAGAGGTATTCCCACCGCGCCAGCCTGTAATCAACGCGGGCTTTACATGGCGCTGGTAAAGCTGGAGGCAAGGTTGATTGCTATCAGGCAATCATTCAGCGGAGTAACCGACGTCATAACAGCGAGGTCATGACCGATTCAGCAGCAAAACGCCGTGCTCAGCCAGACGGTTCGCTGGTGCGCGGGAGCGATGCGAGCATATTCATCAGCGCCCTGGGTTCCACGGGTTTGACCATGTGATGATCGAAGCCCGCGTCGTGCGAGCGACGGCGATCCTCTTCCTGTCCCCATCCAGTCATGGCGCAGATCACGATATTCTCCGCCCACGGCTGTCCACGGATCCGGCGGCACGCGTCGTAGCCGTTGAGTTGTGGCATGCCGATGTCCAGCAAGACTACGTCCGGTCGAAAATTCCCTGCGGCATCGACCGCCTCCTGACCGTCGTAAGCCGTGCGCGTATCGTTGCCCATGAGTTGCAGCATCTTGCTCAGGCTGTCGGCCCCATCCCGATTGTCATCCACGATCAGAATGCGCATTGCCGAACCGGTCGTGGGTAAGCCGGATAATTCCGCTGCCGATTGCTGAACGGCATCTTCCACCGCGATCGGCAGCCGCACAACAAACTCGGAACCTTTGCCGAGCCCATCGCTCACAGCCTCCACGCTCCCGCCGTGCATCGTCACCAGTTGTTTGACCAGATTCAGTCCGATGCCTAAGCCCCCTTGCGCCTTTGCCAGCGATCGCTCGCCCTGAGCGAACATTTGAAACAGTCGTGGAATCTGATCTGCGGGAATGCCAATGCCAGTGTCCCGGACCGACACCACAACCTCACTGCCTTGCTGCTCGGCGGTCAGCCAAATGTGCCCACCGCGATCTGTATACTTCGCCGCGTTGGTGAGCAAGTTCAGGAACACTTGAGCCAGACGCGTGAGGTCGCCATCAAGCCAGATCGGCTGCGGCGGCAAGGCGACGGCCAAGTCATGTCCCATCTCCTCCACAAGCGGGCGGCTCGTTTCGAGCGCGCTTGCGATAACGGCCGCGAGTTGCACGCGTTCCTTGCGCAGTTCGATTCTGCCGTTGCTGATGCGGCTCAAGTCCATCAGATCATCCACCAGTCTCACCAGCTGCGCGAACTGCCGCTCCATCATGGTCAGTGCCTGCTCGATCGTCGCTCGCTCGCCGCCCGCCAAGCGCATGAGTTGCAAGCCGTTGCCCAGCGGAGCCAACGGGTTTCTCAACTCGTGAGCCAGCGTGGCCAGGAATTCATCCTTGCGACGGTCCGCCTCTTTCAATGCCTGCCCAGCCAGCCGCCTTTCGGTGACATCGAGCACCAGGGAAAGCACGGCGATCATCTGGCCTGCCTCATCGCGCAACACTGAGTTGTACCACTCGCAATGGATTACGGCGCCGCGCTTGGTATTGTTTCTGTTCCTCGACACGACAAACGCACTGCCTGACTCGAGCAAGCGCGCAATTGCTCCCTGAACTTTTTCCATGTCTTCTGCGTGAACGAGCGGGAATGCGTCGAACCGCTTGCCGATGACTTCAGCGGCGGTCCAGCCGAACACGCGTTCGGCTAACGCCGACCAACGCGTTATGACCAAGTCTGTGTCCCACTCGATCAACGCCAACGGCGTGTTATCGACCAGGGAGGTCAGGCGCTGCACCAAGCCTGCCATTTCGCGTACGGCACGGCGTTCCTCAGTAATCTCCTGAACTGTGACCCCGACACCAACAGGCTTGTCTTCGCCGGGTCCCGTGATCGGGAACCAGCTTTCGCGCCATACGCGTTTTACCCCCGGGTTGCTTTTAGTCTCGCCCTCCAAAATCTGGTCGGGCACAAATTCGCCGGTATCCATCAGCCGGCGGAAGATTGGCTCAACTTGCGGGTAGATGTCCGGCACGATTTCCGCGACCGTCTTGCCGATGTGGTCCTCTGCCGGGACGCCGTTCATGTCGGCCAGCGCTGCGTTGACATGCGTAAAACGCATATCTTTGTCCAGTATGGTGATGCCTATCGGTGCGGTCGCAACGAGATTATTCAGGGTTGCTAAAGCCTGCTCGCGTTCCCGCATCATGCGCCGCTGTTCGAAAACCTGGCGAAAGGTCAGCACCGCGCCCCTGATGTTTCCGTTCTCATCCCGGATTGGCGCCGCACTGTCATCGATGGGCACGCGCTTGCCATTCTTTGACAGCAGGATGGCATGGTTTGCCAAACCGACAATGACGCCATCTCTGAGTGCGCGCGGGACCGGGCTCTCGACCGGCTGAAGCGTATCTTCATTGACAATGCGGAACACCACGTCGAAAGATTGACCACGCGCCTCCGCCAGTGTCCAGCCAGTGAGCGCTTCAGCTACCGGGTTCATATAGGTCACCATGCCGCGTGCTTCTGTCGCAAGCACCGCATCGCCGATGCTGGAAAGCGTGGTGCGCATGAACTCTTCTTGTTCGGCCAGAGCATGCTCGGCCACCCGGCGCTCGGCCATTTCCTGTTCCAGTTCCCGCTGCTTGCGTTCGGCGCGCTGGCGGTTTCGCCGCACCGATTCGAACATCGCGATGGAAGCAAAACAAACGATGGCATAGAGAACGAGACCGACCTGGTATTCGATCTGACCAATGGGCAACGTATAGCGCGGCTGCAGCACAAAGAAAGCAACCCCGAAAGCCCCGCCCGCCATTGCCAGCAGCCCCGGGCCCCTGCCGCCATACCAGGCTGCGAAGGGAACGGCGAGAAAGACCGTGATGAACGGAAAGCGGTCGCCCATCCACGGATCGAACAGCAGGCGAACGACAATGGCTGCAGCGACCGCAGCGAGTGAAACGCCATAAGCAGATAACCCGCTTCGGAGACTCATGTCGTGAATAGCCCGGCAGGGGTTGATGAAGGGACGGGACGCCTGCGATCAATATGACCCTGATGCCGGCTTTGCGCAACGCCTCGTGGACTGGCGCGGTTATTGTGCCGCCAGCGGCAGCCGCACAATGAACTCTGCGCCCTTGTTGCGGCCCTCGCTGCGTACCTGCACCGTGCCTCCCTGAAGCGTGACCAAATCTTTGACCAGCGCAAGCCCCAGTCCCAATCCTGCCCCCAGTTCCTGGGAATTGGCTTCCGGCGTCCTGCCCTGCGTGAACAATTCAAAGATATGCGGCAGCGCGTCCTGGTCGATGCCGACACCGTCATCCTCCACCCGGACGACGGCTTCGGCTTCCTCGACCGTGCATTTCAAATAAATATTGCCGCCCTCGGGCGTGTATTTAATGGCATTTTCCAGAAGATTACACACCGCCTGGTACATGCGGTCGGGATCTACATCCACCACGAGCGGAGAAGGCAGCAACAGCTCCTGGAAGTTTTGCTTGCGTTCGAGTGCATACGGGCGGACGTTTTCGGCGGCCTTTTTGAGAACCTCCTGAACTGTTACGCGCTCGCGCCGCAGTTTCAGTTTCCCGGCGGTAACGCGAGTCGCATCCTGCAAATCTTCCACCAGCCGGGTCATGAACGCAGTCTGCCGGCATGCCATGCCGGCCAGCTCGGCTGCCGTGCCGCTCACGAGTTTGGTGAGCGCGGTCATGCTCATGCTGATGGTATGAAGCGGATTCCTGATTTCATGACCCAGCACGGCAATGAAGGAATTCAGCGCTTTGACGCGATTGTCCAGCGTACTGATCTGCTGGCGGACATCCGTGCGTTCGCGCAGGACCTTGCCGAAGCCGATGATCGTGCCTTCATCGTCGTGCAGGGCGCTGGTGGTTCCGGCTGCCCAGAACAATGCGCCGCCTTTGCGCGCCATCCAGCGGTCGTCCTCCGACCAGTTGCTGTTGCGCGCCTCCTGCAATTCGTGCTCAGGGACGCCACGCGTCTGGTCCTCGGACGTAAAAAGAATGCGCGCACGCTGACCCAGGACTTCCTCGCTCGTATAACCAAAGATGGCCCCGGCACTGCCATGCCAGCCCACGATTACCCCATCGGCGTCCAACAGGATAATGGCGTGCTCGCTCTCCTTCAGCAATTGCTGCAGCAAGTGTTCGCTGGTGACCATAAGAAGTCGGGCCGGTCGTTAACCCCTCTTTAGGCAGGACAACGGGCTCTGCTTTCACGCCATTGCCAAACTCGCTTCATAAGATCAGAGGCTACTGCTATTGGAGATACGGCGAACCCAGAAATTCCACAGCAGAGCGAAGATCGTGCTCGTCCATCGCGCAATACCGAATTCGGACTAAAACCGAAGTTGACTACAAGGCGTACCGCCCTTGCTTGAGAGCGCTCTCAGGCAGTCCGCGAACGTCCGAGGTGA
>DATMZQ010000279.1:0-3423 GCA_035573615.1 Burkholderiales bacterium
TCACACACGCATAGTCTGTACGCCGCTCTGCGTGCCAAGCAGCAGAATGTCAGCCGCGCGCAGCGCAAACAGGCCGTTGGTCACCGTCCCGACGATTTGATTGATCTGCGTCTCCAATTCGGGTGCATCGACAATGCTAAGCCCGTACACATCCAGAATCATGTTGCCATTGTCCGTCACGAATCCCTGGCGAAGCTTCGGTTGACCGCCCAGACGCACCAATTCGCGGCCGACATGGGAACGGGCCATTGGAATGACTTCAACCGGCAGTGCAAAAGCCCCCAGTACGTCCTTCAGCTTGCTTGCATCCGCAATGCACACAAAAGTCCGCGCCACAGCGGCCACGATTTTCTCCCGGGTTAGCGCACCTCCACCGCCTTTGATCATCTGCAACTGGCGATTGATTTCATCGGCGCCATCCACATAGACCGGCATTTCCGGGACAACGTTGAGATCAAATACGCGGATGCCAGTCTGCCTAAGGCGTGCTGCACTGGCATCTGAACTTGCCACCGCGCCTTCGATGCGGCCCTTGATCCCAGCCAATTCATCGATGAAATAGTTTGCTGTGGATCCGGTACCGACCCCCACAACGCAATTGTCCGGTATATGGTCGATTGCCGCCTTGGCCACTGCTTGCTTGAGTTGGTCCTGGTCCATGCTTGCCAATCGTAATGTCGCCGAAGCATAGCCTCTACGCGCTCGCGGTACAAACGCTGCGTCGGAAGTTGCATCGACGGGCCGCCCGCTGATAGGCTCGATCGGTTGCCCGATTGATAAGGGGAAAGCTCATTGAAGACAGATTACCTTGAAAAAATACTGAATGCGCGCGTCTACGACGTAGCCGTTGAATCGCCGCTGGAGATTGCGACGGCCTTGTCCAAACGACTCGGCAATGATTTGCTGCTCAAGCGAGAAGACATGCAGGCGGTGTTTTCATTCAAGTTGCGGGGTGCGTACAACAAGATGACGCATCTGAAAGCTTCTCAATTGGCAAAAGGAATCATTGCGGCGTCTGCCGGCAATCATGCGCAGGGCGTTGCTCTGGCAGCCCAGCGGCTGGATTGCTGCGCGACCATTGTAATGCCGTCGACGACTCCACGGATCAAGGTAGCCGCCGTGGCAGGGCGCGGTGCGCGCGTGGTGTTGTTCGGCGATTCCTATGACGACGCGTATGCGCATGCAATGCAAATTGCCGGCCGTGAAAAACTCAGCTTCGTCCATCCTTATGATGATCCGGATGTGATTGCGGGACAGGGAACAATTGGCATGGAAATCCTGCGCCAGCATGCCGGTCCAATCGCCGCGATCTTTGTCCCCGTCGGAGGGGGAGGCCTGATCTCGGGTATTGGCGCTTACGTCAAGCGATTGCGGCCCGACATCAGGCTGATCGGCGTGGAGCCGGTCGACGCCGATGCAATGGCGCGTTCGCTCGCGGCGGGTAGACGTATCAGACTCGAACATGCTGGGCTTTTCGCGGACGGCGTCGCGGTCAAGCAAGTCGGCGCAGAAACCTTCAGGCTGTGCCGTGAATTGGTGGACGAAATGATTCTGGTGGACAACGATGCCATCTGCGCTGCAATCAAGGACGTGTTCGAAGATACGCGATCGATTCTCGAACCCGCCGGGGCTTTAGCGATCGCGGGGGCCAAGGCCTGGGTGGAGCGCGGCAAGGTGACGGGTCGCACGCTGGTCGCCGTCGCAAGCGGTGCCAACATCAACTTTGAGCGCTTGCGCTTCGTTGCCGAACGCGCTGAACTGGGAGAGCAGCGCGAGGCCATCCTCGCAGTCACGATCCCGGAACGGCCGGGCAGTTTCCGGCAGTTTTGCACGCTGCTTGGGCCCCGCAACGTGACTGAATTCAATTACCGATATGCCGATGCGCGCCAGGCGCACGTCTTTGTCGGCGTGCAAGTGCGCGATCGCGACGAGATCCGTGCCCTGGTGGCGCGATTGCGCAAGCATAAGTTGCCTACCGAGGACCTCAGCGACAACGAAATGGCCAAATTGCATGTTCGCCACCTGGTGGGCGGCCGCGCGCCTTCGGTAACGAATGAATTGCTGTACCGCTTCGAATTTCCCGAGCGGCCGGGTGCGCTGATGAATTTTCTGGAGAACATGAGCCACGACTGGAACATCACCCTATTCCACTACCGCAATCACGGCGCCGATTTCGGCCGGGTGCTGATTGGCATGCAAGTGCCTCCGCGCGATAAATCCGCATTCCGGCGGTTTTTGGACCACCTTGGTTATTCGAGCTGCGAAGAAACCCGCAATCCTGCGCGTTCCCTGTTTCTTTCCTGAGCATGCCGCGGTTATGCACCAGCTTGCCACGCGGCGCGCTTATAATGATGACATCGACTTTTTTGCCGTTTGGCCCTTCCAGTGACGAGTGCAAAAACCGCTTTTTTTCTGATTTTTATATCCTGCGCAGCAATTGCCGCCCCCCAGGACGATCTCTTCCTAGAAGCGCGGGAGGCATTCCAGAGGGGCGATATCCTCAAGCTAAATGAACGTGCGTCCAAGCTGGACGATGACTACCCACTGACTCCGTATGTGCGCTACTGGCAGCTGCGTTCGCATCTCGCAGACTTATCGTCCGCTGAAATCCAGGCGTTTCTCGCAAAGCATGAAAGCAGCCTGGTGGCCGATCGTATGCGTGCCGACTGGTTACGCCAGCTGGCGAGAAACGCTGAATGGGAAAGCTTCTTGCGCGAATATGGCAAGCTCGGCACGGCGGATACTGAACTCGCCTGCTATGCCTCACAAGCCAAATTGGCGCGCGGAGACTCCGGCGTACTGAGCCAGGCGCGGCCATTGTGGTTCAATGCCCAGGCCTTACCGGACAGTTGTCTGCCGATTTTCCAGGCGATGTTCGATAAGGAAATTCTTACGGCCGAAGACAGCTGGAGCCGCGTGCGGCTTGCGCTGGAGAATGGAAATCTGGCCAACGCGAAATTGCTGTTGATGTACCTGCCGTTGGCGCAGCGGCTGGACGTCAAGCTGCTGGAATCGACAGCAAAACGTCCGCAACGCTATCTGGATAAGGTACCGCTACTGCTGAAAACCCGGGGTCAGCGAGAACTGGCGATTTACGCCGTTTACAAGACCGCTGAAAACTGGCCGGAAATTGCGTCCGACCACCTGCGCAGCTTCGCTGACAAACTTGCCGACGAAGAACGGGCATATGCATGGGCGCAACTCGCCTCTGTGGCTGCGCGCAACCTGCACACCGGCGCGCTGACCTGGTTCGAGAACGCCGGCAGTGGCATGAGTGACCGTCAGTGGTCCTCGTACGCTCGCGCCGCGCTCCGCGCCGGCGAGTGGGCCGGTGTGCTCACCGCGGTTAACAGCATGTCCAATGTCGAACGATCACGTCCACAGTGGCGTTATTGGCGCGCAAGAGCCTTGATGGCGCTTGGA
>DATMZQ010000280.1:0-2868 GCA_035573615.1 Burkholderiales bacterium
GGTAAGGCTGGAGGATGGCACTGTGCTGGCGCTTCCGGCGGCACGCGCGCAAAAGTTGGGGAACCGGCGCGACGAGGCGGTGATCCTGGGTCTGCGGCCGGAACACTTGAATCGCGCCCAGCCCGGTGACTCGCGCACGGGCCTGGCACGACATACCGCCACGATTGAGTTGCTGCAGCCGACCGGGTCCAGGACCTACGCGACATTCACATTGGGCGGCAGCAGCGTCGTAGCGGAGCTGCAAGCGCATGACGTCACGCAGATGGACCAGAAGATTGAATTGTCGATCGATATGAATCGCGCGGTGTTGATCGATCCCGGCACCGAGAACGTTCTTTAGTCCGCAATCACGAAGCACACGGAGATGAAAATGAAAATCGAACAACCACCCCGCGGCATCGCGCTTTGCGGCACGCCCGAACCGGATACGGCGGGTCGTGTATTGCTTGCTGGGCCGCTGTCTGTCGAGTTCTCCAATGGCCAATTGCGCTACCTCAAGATCAACGGCGTCGAAGTGCTGCGCGCGATCGGATTCCTGATTCGCGACAAAAATTGGGGAACTGCGACGCCGGCAATTGAAAATCTGAACATCGAACAGCGCCGCGACAGCTTTTCGGTGTCGTTCCATGCCTCCATAACGATCGAACACCAGGCACTCTCCTACGATGCAACCATAGAGGCATCCGCGAACGGCGAGCTCGATTTCACCGCGGTTGCAGTTCCGAAAACCGATTTTCTGACCGCACGCACGGGTTTTGTGGTGCTGCATCCGCTCAAGGGAGTGGCCGGCCAGCCTGTCGAGATCGAGCATGTCGATGGAAAAAAAGTCGAGGGCAAATTTCCCGCAATGGTCAATCCGATCCAGCCCGTGCTGGACATTCGATCGCTGACACACGAAATTACGCCCGGCCTTAAATTCACAGTGCGGATGGAAGGCGACACTTTCGAAATGGAAGATCATCGCAACTGGAGCGACGCCTCGTTCAAAACCTATGTGCGGCCGCTTTCCCGGCCGTGGCCTTATACGCTCAAGGCGGGGGAACCCGTAAAGCAGGCAATCAGAATTACCCTGAGCGGTAGCGCGGCAAAACGTCGCACGGGCGGCGACAGCAAAGCCATCGACGTAGCAATCGGTGCGGTGTCGCAAAAAGCGTTGCAGCCGATTGGACTTGGCATGCCGGCAGAAGAAATCGAACCTGCCATCGCACAACTTGCGCTGCTCAAACTGGCCTCGCCGCGCTTTCTGATTTGCCATATCGACCCGCGCAGCCGCCATGGATTGAAAGAACTGTACGGCTATCGCGTGCTGGCTGAAGAGAGCAAGGCGGGAGTCGTTCTGGAAGCGGTCATCGAAAGCGTCGAGAGCTTCAGGCAGGAACTGACGGGGCTTGCTGCCATGGTCCGGCAGTCGGGCATCAAATTGGCTTCGCTGGCCATTGTTCCCGCCGGCGACTTGAAATCCGTGCTGCCCGGCGGACCGCGTCCGCCAGCCCCGAAACTCGAAGAACTGTATGCCGCGGCGCGCGCCGCGTTTCCCGACGTCCGGCTCGGCGGCGGCATGTTTTCTTTTTTCACTGAACTAAACCGTAAACGCCCTCCTGCCAAACTGCTCGACTTTGTGGTCAACAGCACTTGCCCAATCGTGCATGCAGCCGATGACCGCTCGGTGATGGAGACGCTCGAGGCGTTGCCGTATCAGGTTGAAACCGCGCGTTCATTCATTGGCAAAGCGGCGTACCGCATCGGTCCGAGCGGCATTGGATGCCGGGACAATCCGCACGGTGCGACCTGGACGCCCAACCCGGACAATGTGCGCGTGTGCCTGACCAAGCTGGAGCCGCGCCAGCGCGGGCTGTTCGCGGCGGCATGGTCGCTTGGATATGTGGCGACGCTGGCACGCACCAGTGTCGAAGCGATCGCGTTCGGCGCCGCAACCGGACCGCTCGGGATCATTTATCGCAAGGCCGATCACAAGCAACCGTGGTACGACCAGCTTTCCGGCCCCGCGGTGTTTCCGGCATTTCACGTGGTCAGCGGGTTGACGCGCGGCGCCGGACAGAAAATGGTGAATGTGGAATCCTCGGACGCCGCACGCGTACAGGCGCTTGCTTACCGCGGCAAAGGTGGCACAACGCTGTGGCTTGCCAATTTGACCGCGGGAAACCAAACGGTAAAGCTTTCCGATCTGCGGGGCACACTGTTCGGCACGACACTCGATGAAAACAGTTTTGTCATGGCCACGACCGATCCGCAACGGTTTCAGAAAAGCTGGCGACCGATGTCCAGCACACTGGCTCTGACCGCCTATGCCGTGGCGATTATCTCGATCAACGACTGAAGCCGTGCTCTTCTGACCGAGGACCATGTCAGCCACTCCGGAAGCGCGCCCACCGTTGCCGCCATTCACGCTTGAAAGCGCTGTTCAAAAAGTGCGACTGGCCGAAGACGGCTGGAATTCGCGCGATCCGGAGCGCGTGTCCATGGTGTATTCCAGCGATAGCCAGTGGCGCAACCGTGCGGAATTTTTTTCCGGGCGCGAGGCCATCGCGCAGTTTCTGCGGCGCAAATGGGCGAGAGAACTCGATTATCGTTTGATCAAGGAACTGTGGGCCTTTCGGGAAGCCCGGATCGCGGTGCGCTTTGCCTACGAATGGCATGATGATTCGGGCAACTGGTTTCGTTCATACGGCAACGAAAACTGGGAATTCAATGCGCAGGGCTTGATGCAAAAACGCATCGCGAGCATTAACGACCTGCCAATCCGGGAAGCAGACCGCAAGTTCCGCTGGGCACTCGGCCGCCGTCCGGACAATCACCCAGGTTTGTCCGAACTGGGACTGTGACGCAGCGCAAGAAGCCGCCACCGCA
>DATMZQ010000281.1:0-12030 GCA_035573615.1 Burkholderiales bacterium
CAGGCACCATAGACCTGGAATGCGGCATCAGCTCCAACACGCTTTCCCGTCAAAAGCAGGTGGACTTCAGCCTGATGACCTGGGTGGATGGCGCAAACTTTCTGGTACGTGACGATTCTCCTTTCAAGACGTTGGCGGATCTCAACGGTAAAAGAATTGCAGTCATACCGGGCACCACCACCGTTCGTGCGCTTACGGATGCGCTCTCAAAAAGTTACATCAAAGCGGAAATCTTCACAGTTCATACCCATGTCGCGGGTCTCGAAGCATTGAGCAAGGGCAACGCGGAGGCTTATGCTTCCGATCAAACCGTGCTGATCGGGCTGGCGCTTGCCGGAGCAAAATCGATCAAGGTTAGGCTTGGGGATGGCAATCTTTCCTATGAGCCATATGGCCTGATGATGCGCAAGAACGATCAGGATTTCCGGCAGGCAGTCAACACTGTACTGGCGCGGATATACCGCTCCGGACAGATTGCTCCGATCTATGATCGCTGGTTTGGCAAACTCGGCAAACCCAGCCAGTTCATCACCATGATGTACCTGTTGAACGGGCTGCCGGAGTAAGCGGGTTCCACTGCTTGTTCGAGCGGAAGACGGCAGAGACCGAACTGGGTCAGTCAACGAATGATCCAGTGTTCCTCCGTTGTTCCTTCCCTTTTGCGCCGCCCTGAGGCCTAGCGAACCCGCACCAGCTTGCGCAGCGTCGGGAGTCCCGCCGGAATATCCTTGTCGGGATAGATTTGCGACCACGCCGTATACGAAACCTCGCCGACGTAGATGTCACCGCGCGAATCCACCGCCATGCCGTGTGGCGCGACGAACTGGTCTGGCCGGTCATAGCCTGCGTGCGCGGCGCCGAAGCGCGACACCAACTTGCCTTCGTTGTCTACGATGCTGATGCGCGGGCCAAGGTTCGGGACCTCGCGGTTGACCGGCATGGTAGGGCCGATTTCTCCGATGTAGCACAGCGGATTGCGCCTGGTTTCCATGTACATTCCGCAAGGCCGATGCAAGTTGTGCCACTCGGTTTCATAGTTTCCCTGGTCGTCGAATACCTGTACGCGATGGTTCTCGCGGTCGGCAACGTAAATCCAGCCCTCCTGGTCACAGCACACATTGTGCGGAATGTTGAATTCGCCAGGACCGGTGCCAGACTCGCCCCACGACTTCAGCGGTTTTCCGTCTGGCGAATATTGATGAATGCGCGAGTTGCCATAACCGTCCGAGACGTAAATGTCGCCGCGCGGGGAGAGTGCCGTGTGCGTGCAGCGATGGAAAGGTCTGCCGCTCATATAGGGCGATGGTTTGCCTGGGATGCCAATCGTGAGCAATACCTTGCCGTCCAGCGTGCACTTGCGCACGCTATGGTCTCCATCGTCCGTGCAGTACAGCGTCTCGTCAGGCCCAATGTGCAGTCCGTGCGCACGATTGAATACGCCCTCACCCCAGGAACGCAGAAAATTGCCGTCGCGATCGAATACGATCATGGGATGCTCGCCCCGATTGAAGATGTACACCTGGTCTTTGTGATCGACGGCGACGGCGGCTACGTCGCGAAACGACCAGCCGTCGGGCAGCTTCGCCCAGTTTTCCTGCACCTCGTAGCGGAATTCGCCGCTGCCAAGAATTGTAGTCATTGACGCATCCCTCATGAATTATGTGTCGAGTAATTGGAAAGAACATGCCCCCTGGTGAGTTTGTTTTTCATCCTCAGACGAAACCGCGTAGCTTCGAGCGCAGCCCTTCCGGAACTTCCAGTTCGAACGACAGCAGCCTGGCCGATAGCGCCTTGCCGTAGTTGTCCAGGCAAAGGCTGCGCGATACGCCGCCGCCGAGCGCGCCTTCCGCGACGAAGTTCAGCGCTTGCAATCCGTCGATTTCGTAACGTGTGACCTTGCCGGTAACGACGCCGGAATAGTGCGCCTTGAACTTGTCCTCCGTGAGCTGTTCCTTGAGCAAGGAATATAGTTCCGGCGCATATGCGATCACTGCAATGTTCGAAGTGTTGCCCTTGTCGCCGGAACGGGTGTGGGCCAGGTGTTGGAGCATGACCTTCATTGTGAGTACCGGCGATGTCATCAATATTGTGTAAGGCTAAACGCAAGCAGAAGGCTGGAAGCCATTGCGTATTAGGTCCGCCATCAGGTTTCAAAAAAGTTGATCGAGGGGACGACTTTCTCCCTCGGAACGAGCGAGGACCACACACCGATTATCTCTCGTGTACGGTCCTGGTGTGGCACGCGCTTTCCGGTCATGCCGATGCCCGATACGGCCATGCCGTCGACCTCGCGCCCCACCTTGATGGCTTCTTCGCGCGTCTTGGTGCGAGCTGCCACCCGAACGGCAATTTCGTAGGGCTCGGGCGCGTCCCTCGGCGTCATGGCACCGTGGATTGCATTTAGCCCGAGAAAATCAATGCGTATTTCCTCGGCGTCAAGTTTGACGATTTTGAAACGTTCTTCGAGGATTTTTTTGGCCAGTTGCGCGCGCCGCAGTGCGCCCGGTCCGGCATAAAAGAACATGTCCTCGCCGATGTAGCCCTCGGTGCAGCCCATCGACACCTTCAAAGTCGGCGTGCGCGGTTTGCCCGAAATATGTGTGATGCGAACGCGATCCGGGCCAACCTGCTCCAGTTGCGCGCTGGTGAAGTCCACGATGACATCCGGCGTGATGTAATTTGCAGGGTCGTGGACTTCATAGAGCATCTGTTCCTTCACGGTCATCAGGTTGACCGCCCCGCCGGTCCCGGAAACCTTGGTCAGTACGGCAGAGCCGTCACCCTGCGCCTCCACAATCGGAAAGGCCAGGTTCCAGGGTTCCGGGACGTCTTTGAAACCGGGATCCGAAAAATAGCCGCCGGTGACCTGGGCGCCGCACTCCATCAGGTGCCCGAGTCCGTTACCGGCGCCGAGGCGGTCATGGTCCAATGCATCCCACCCAAACTCATACATTAGCGGTGCCATGAACAGCGAAGGATCGGCCACGCGGCCGGATACCACGACCTGTGCCCCCTGTCGGAGTGCGTCGACCAGGGGTTCGGCGCCGAGATAAGCCTCGGCAGAGACCAGGGTGTCCGCGAGCGTCGCAGTCGGTCTGCCGTTTTCCATGATGGTGCTGGTAAGTTGCAAGACGCGATCGGTAATCAGGCTGCCATTGACTGCCGCGACCCTGATACCCCTCGCGCCTAGTTTCTTCAGCCAGTAAACGATGCGCTCCGCGGCGCCGTCCGGATTGATCCAACCCTGGTTGGTGATGATTTTCGTGCCGCGCTTGAGGCAACCCGGCAAAACAGCTTGCATACGATCATCGAGGTAAGTGTCGTACCCGGGAAACGACGGATCACGCCGTTTGCGCACCTGGGCTGCCGAGATCGTGGCTTCGGCCATGGTTTCGAAACAGAGGTAGTCCAGGTCACCGCGCTCGGCATTCCATCGCGCCGGTTCAATGCGATCGCCCCACCATGCTGATCCGGCGCCGATGCGGACCGTGCTTTTCATGGTGCAGTTTCCAATCTGCTGCAGAACATCGTTCCCCCATTTACTTTCAGTCCCCATTGTGGAACTTTTGCCGGCGCAATACTGGAGTCTCGCTGCGGTGGAGTCAATCGACACAGATTCCGGAAACCGGAACGGCGATGTAGCGAAAGCGGCTTAATGCCCTGATCGCCCTGTTAAAGCGATCAGCACCGAATTCCGCATCTCAGAACTGATCTTGACAAAGTGGCTACTGGCCAACGAATATTTGGCGAAAAGGCGCCTTGAGCGTCCCTTCCCCGAGGAGAAAATCAATGTTGAAGCGCTCGATCGCGCGTTTTTCGCGGCTGCTGGCATTGTCATTCGTGTTCGCTGCGTCTACTGCATCGGCCCAGTCCCCAATTCGGATCGGATGGCTTTCTTCACTGACCGGACCGTTATCCTCCGCGGCCATAGCGGAAAATCAGGGTGTGCAGTTCGCCGTTGAAGAAATCAACGCCACCGGTGGAGTCAATGGCCGCAAGTTGGAACTCATTACGCGCGACACCAGCGGGGAGCCGACCAAGGCAGTGAACTTGGCCAAGCAGCTCGCATTCGTCGACAAGGTCGATTTCATCATCGGCCCGGTTAATTCCGGCGAATCGCTCGCTACTGTGCCAATCGTCGCGAAGGCTGGCATTCCCAATCTCATCATTGGCACCATCGATGAATTGGTCGATCCGCAGAAGTTTCCGCTGGCATTTCGTGCGATCAACACCAACAAGCAATGGATCGAAGCGGCGAACGACTACGCGCTAAATGTGCTCAAAAAACGAAAGGTCGCGGTCATTGGCGACACCTCCGGTTACGGTACCGCTTCTTCAAAGCTGGCGCAGGACCTGCTCGACAAAGCGGGCGTGAAGCCGGTCTACGTCGCGCTGGTCGATCCGAACAAGACCGACTTGACCGACGAAATGAACAAGGCCAAAGCAGCCGGGGCAGAAGTGATCATGCCGTGGTCCGCGGCGACCGGCTTGCTGGCGCGGCTGTTCAATACGCGCGGTGATATGGGTTGGGATGTGCCCATCGTCGGCCATCCCGCCATGATGGCGCCGCCGGTCCGGCCACTGCTGAACAAACCGGAGTACTGGAAAAATGCCTTCGCAGCAGGCTATGTGAGCACCACGTACGATGCAAAAGGCAAACTGCCGCCGCGCACGCAGGCGCTCATGGACAAGATCCGGCCGAAACTGGGGAAGGGGGACATCGATTTCATGTTCTGGTGGATTGCGCTCGGCTACGACACGGTGAAAATCGTGGAGCACGCGGTCAAGACTGCGGGTTCCACCGATGCGGCCGCAATCGGCAAAGTCCTGGAGAGCACACGTGATTTCCCCGGCGCTTATGCGAGCTATAGCTGGACCAGGGAAAACCGTAACGGCTATCCCGATCACGCAATCATCATGAACGTCGCCGGGAGCTTCAAGGATGGATCATTCATGGCCGCGCCGCGCTAGCGCACGTTCTCGATTGGCTGGTCGAAGCCTGGACGCTGCAGTTAGATGCAAGGCATGGGTGGTAAGCACTATCGCTCCGTCCACATGAAAAATTTTTTCTGCAGAAGAGTTAACTGATGCCGATCCGATGCTAGTTGCGCTGATCACTGGCCTCGCCACCGGCGCCTTGTATGCCGCCGCAGCGCTGACCTACAACGTGATGTTCTCGACTTCGAAGGTCTTGTCTGTCACCACGGGCCATATAACGATGCTCGGCGGCATCTTCGGCGCCTGGTTCATTGCAACGCTCGGCTGGCCAATCCCCATTGCGTTGCTGGGTTCGATCGTCGTCGGTGCAGCGTTTGGACTGCTCACTGATTGGATCGCGATTCGCCGCGTTCTGGCTCGCAGCGATGAGCACTTGTGGCTGCTGTCAACACTTGCCCTTGCCACCATGGTGCAGCAGGCCGCGGGCCTGTGGTGGGGCACGGAGCCCAAACCCTTTCCGCGCTTGATCCCGCAGGATTTTTCAGCCGGGTTAGCCGATCAGAAATACTGGTTGCCGGTTGCTATCGCGATTTTGCTCGCCATCGCGCTTGAACTGTTTTATCGCCGTACGCTATACGGAAAACTGTTCGTGGCAATGTCAGAGGATGCTTTCGCGGCTCGTGCGCGCGGCATTCCGACCGGCCGAATCCGCTCCATGTCGTATGTAATCGCCGGGGCAATGGGAGGTTTGGCGGGCTTCGCCGCGGGGCAGCTGACATTCGCTTACTTCGCGCTCGGACTTACGCTGACCCTGAACGGTTTCATCGCGCTCGCCGTTGGCGGACTCGGGAGTAATGTCGGCGCGCTGGTCGGCGGGGCGGCGCTCGGCATCCTGAGCGCGGTGGCGACGTATTTCGTGGGTGGTGAATATCAGCAGACCATTTCCGTGGGACTGCTGATGATCGTGCTGCTGCTCAAGCCGGCGGGGCTGTTCGGCAATCAGAGCGTGCGTCCGGTATGAAATTGTCGCATCGATCCTGGGCCGTTGCGGCCGTCATCGCGGTACTGTTCACGCTGCCGTGGTGGTCAGGCGATCTCTACAAGGTGCATCTGGCGGCCCTCATTTGCACTTACTGGGTTCTCATCAGCGGGCTCAATTTGGTCGTGGGCTATTCGGGCCAGTTATCCATCGGCCATGTCGGTCTGCTTGCGATTGGCGCTTACAGCTTCGCGATATTGGCCGGCACTCATGGCATGCACCCGGCCGTTGCGATTGCTGCTTCAGGGGCACTGTGCGCGCTTTGCGGACTGCTGCTTGGCCTGCCCTCACTGCGTCTTCCGGGATTTTATTTTGCGATGGCGACGCTGGCATTTGCCCTGATCGTGACTGAAATCACTCTGGCGCAGGGCAATCTCACGGGGGGCGGCGTCGGGCTGCCGGTGCCCGGATTTCCGCCGCCATTTGATACGCCTCGGGGAAGTTACTGGTTGATCCTTGCCATTGCTTCAGTGGTGACCTGGCTGACCTGGAATGTGGCGCGCCATACGTGGGGACGCGGATTGGTCGCTGTACGCGATAGTGTCGTGACCGCACAAGCGGTCGGGGTGCCGGTTTTTCGCGCGAAGCTGACGGTGTTTGTTTTCAGTGGGTTCACCGCCGGGATAGCGGGTGCACTGTTCGCTGTGCTGCAAAGCTATATTACGCCCGATACTTTCGTGTTCGATCTGGGCCTGTTCTTTTTCGTTTGCATCATCATAGGCGGAAGGGGCCACATTCTCGGGCCCGCCATTGGAACCATCGTGCTGACCGCGTTACCTGAAATGGTGGCACCGCTCGCGAAACTCGGCAATTTCTTCTATGGTTTGCTGCTGCTTGTGGTGGTGTTGCTGGTGCCGGAAGGCATCGGCCGTGTGTTCCAGCTGCTGCTCGAACGTTTCAGGCCACGACGAGGCGAGAGCCATGTAGTGAAACCTGATCTCGAACGGCTATCCCGGGCAATCCACGCCGGACGGGCAATAAAATGAGTCTTGCAGCGCGCGACGTCACGAAGCGGTTTGGCGGGCTGACGGCACTGTCCCGCGTATCGCTGGATGTGATGCCTGGTGAGGTGCACGGGTTGATCGGGCCGAACGGCAGCGGAAAAACGACGCTGTTGAATCTGCTGTCCGGCTATTACCGGCCAGATGAGGGCGCTATTCAAATGGCCCAGCAGGATCTTTCCAGTGCAACCGTGCAGCAACGTGCAAACCTTGGCATTGCACGCACCTTCCAAAAACCGCGCCTGCTACCAACGCTGTCGGTGCTCGATAACGCCATGATCGGCGGCTGGCGCGACGCCCGCGCCGGATTTCTCGCGACTGCATTCATGCTGCCTCGGGCGAGCTTCGATGAGCGCGAATTGCGCAATCGCGCAGAAGAGTTTCTACATGGCGTCGGGTTGTCGCACGCCATTTCCCGGCGAGCGAACCTGCTGGAACACGCCGAGCAGCGCTTTCTCGAAATCGCTCGTGCTCTGACACAACGGCCGCAGTTCATGCTGCTCGATGAGCCAGCGGGTGGCCTGACGCCGGCCGAGATCGAATATCTCGGCGGGGTGATCAGGGTCATAGCCGAATCGGGCGTGGGAGTCCTATTGGTTGAGCACCATACCGATTTTGTGTTCCGCATCTCGGATCGGGTCACCACGCTGGACGTCGGCGCCGTGATCAAGCACGGTACGCCCGATCAAGTGAAGCGAGATCCGGAAGTCGTCCGCGTATACCTGGGGGCTTGACGTGAGAAGCGACCGGCCACTGCTCAAAGTCGAAAACCTTCACGTTGCCTACGGCAAAGCCGAAGTGGTACACGGCATTTCCCTGACCGTACGCCAGGGAGAATTCGTCGTGATGCTGGGTCGTAACGGAGCGGGGAAGAGCACGACCTTGCACGCGATTTCCGGCTTGATCGAAAAGAAGGCGGGACGCGTCGAATTTGACGGCCGCGACTTGAGTGCCGCCAGTCCACGCGATTTGGTGCGTGCCGGCGTGGTCCAGGTATTGGAAGGACATCGCGTGTTTACCACGCTCACCGTGGAAGATAATTTGCTGATCGGGACCTACGCGCGTAGTGCACATGGCGACCGTGGCAAACTAGCTCGCATTTACGAGTTGTTCCCTGAGCTGAGGGAAAAGCGCAACGATCCGGCTTCCCGGCTGTCGGGCGGCCAGCAGCAAATTCTCGCGGTTGCTCAGGGCGTGATAGGCGAGCCGCGGCTCTTGATTCTCGATGAGCCTTCCGCCGGGTTGGCGCCGCTGGTGATAGAACGCATCCTGGCGGTCGCAGCCGAACTGCGTAAAGGCGGTATGGCCGTTCTGCTGGTGGAACAGCTGGTGGAAAAAGCGCTGCGCCACGCAAGTTATTGCTATCTGATGGAAACAGGCCGCATAGCGGCCGCAGGGACTCCGAAAGAGATCCAGGCGAGCGATGTACTGCATCAGACTTATCTCGGCGGACATGCCGGAACCCGAAGCGGAACTTGAACAGGAGCACGGAGCAAATGGCCGCAACGAAACGCTGGAAGAACCGCCCCCAAGGGTCGACCTGGGGCGATTTCGGGCCGGATGACCAGCTCGGCAGACTGAACCTGCTCACGCCGGAGAAAGTGAAGCAAGGTATCGCAGAGGTGAAGGAAGGACTTGCGTTCTGCCTGAGCCTGCCACTGGACTATCCGGGCGGCAACGTTCTGAATCCTCGACGGCATCCGCCCATTCTGCGGCCGACGTTGCGCAACGGACGCCCGAATATGGTGTACATCGTGCAGCGGGATAACCCGGATGCGACCGATGTAATCAATGATGATGCTGTGATCCTTCACCTGCAATACTCCACGCAGTGGGATAGTCTCGCGCACGTGGGGCAGCTGTTCGATGCGGACGGTGATGGCAAGGCGGAGCCGGTGTTCTACAACGGCTACCGGGCAGGCAAGGAAATCTCCGGCCCAACAGACCCGGACGACGCTGGAGCGATCGGCAATGTGCCGGCGAAAACCACGACCGCCGTGCATGCACTGGGAGTGGAAAACATGGCGGTGCACTGCGTCCAGGGCCGCGGCGTCATGATCGATTTGCATGCGCACCTCGGTCGGGCCGGCACGGCGGTCGGTTACGACCAGCTCATGCGAATTATGGAAAGCGACAAAGTGGTCGTCGAAAAGGGCGATATGGTTTGTTTGCACACCGGTTTTGCCCAAATGATTCTGGAAATGAACAAGCAGCCGGATTTGCACAAGCTCGAACATTCCTGCGCCGCACTCGATGGGCGCGACCGAAAGCTGTTGCAATGGATCACGGATTCCGGGCTTGTTTCGCTGATCGCAGACAATTACGCGGTGGAAGCACACCCGGCCACCAGTCATCATGGAAGCTGCGCGAGCCTGCCCCTGCACGAGCATTGCCTGTTCAAGCTTGGCGTCAACCTCGGGGAGATCTGGCATCTCACGCCGCTCGCCAACTGGTTGCGCGAACACAAGCGTTCCCGCTTTCTGTTGACGGCTCCGCCGCTGCGATTACCCGGTGCGGTCGGGTCGCCGGCAACGCCCGTGGCCACGGTTTAACCTATCTGAAACTTTGCCATGCCAACACGAGCGTCCGCGATCAATTCTGTACAGAAATCATGTCGGATCCTGCGTTCACTGACAGAGCCCAGAGTGACCCGGCTGTCTGAAATCGCGGGGCAAGCAGGCCTGAACAAGGTCACGACTCTGCGTATTCTTGAAGTCTTGTGCCGTGAAGGATTCGTCAAGCGCGACGATAAGACCAAGACGTATTCGCTTGGCAACGAGGTGTTCATTCTCGCAGCCGCGCTGCGCGATCGGGATGACTTGCGGGCTCGTGCGCGGCCTTCGCTGGTGCGCCTGGCTGCAATGTCCGAAGATTCCGTGTTGCTTTCTGTACGCAGTGGCGGCACCGAGTCGGTCTGCGTAGACCGTGAAGTGGGCAGTTTTCCAATACGCGCTAATTATCTGGACATCGGCAGCCGGCGCCCGCTGGGCATGGGCGCTGGTGCGATGGCGCTACTCGCCTGGCAACCGCAGGCTGAGATCGAGGCCATCTTGCCGTTGGTGGAGCAGCGGCTGCCGCAGTATCCGAAGATCAGCCTGGCATGGCTCAAGAGCGAAATGGAGCGCTCGCGCGAGCGCGGTTATACGGTGTTCCTGAACATGCTGGTCGAGCGCATGGGAGCAGTCGGTGTGCCGATTTTCGGGTCCGACGGGAGCGCAGTCGCGGCAATCAGCATTGCCGCGCTCTCCGACCGGCTTTCTTCGCGCATGGACCAACTAGTCGGGATGCTCAAGCGCGAGGCAGAAGCAATTGGTAATCCGAAAAGAACATAGCCGTGTCCCGTCTCGCCGGATAGCGGGCTACCGCCCATAATGGATGTTGGCAGCATCACGGCCGTGACTGGGTAACTGCGAGACGATGACATACGTGTTGAGACCGGTTCTTGAACAATTCGGCCCGGAACAGATTCAAGCTCATACGCACCCGTCACGACCGTCGCGCTTGCGGAGTTCTCCTTGAGCTTCATCACCGGCGCCGGTCTGACGCCTTACGGCAAGCAACCCGATAAAAACACGCTGGACCTCATGAGCGAGGCGGCAGCATCGGCGCTGGCGGATGCGCAACTCGAGCGTGCGGACATCGATGGGCTGGTGTGCGGCTACTCAACAACAATGCCCCACCTGATGTTGTCAACGGTGTTCGCCGAGCACTTTGGCCTGAATCCGGCTTATGCGCATGCGATACAGCTTGGCGGAGCAACCGGTTTTGCCATGGCTATGCTGGCGCATCACCTGGTCGACTCGCGTGTGGCGGACAATGTTTTGGTCGTCGCCGGCGAGAACAGGCTCACCGGGCAAACAAGAGATTCCGCGATACAGACGCTGGCCCAGGTCGGCCACCCCGTCTACGAAGTGCCGCTCGGCGCTACCATTCCTGCGTACTACGGGCTGCTAGCTTCGCGCTACATGACGGAGTACGGCACAACGGAATCGGATTTGGCCGAGCTTGCCGTCCTCATGCGCAAGCATGCTTGCATGCATCCTGGCGCGCAATTCAGAACGCCCATTACGGTAGACGCCGTACTGGAGTCCAAGCCAATCGCTTCACCCCTCAAACTACTCGACTGCTGTCCGGTGTCGGACGGCGGGGCGGCATTTGTCGTCCGCCGCGTCCCCGGTAACGGCCACGCGGTCCGCATTCGCGGTACCGGCCAGTCGCACACCCATCAACACATCAGCGCCGCACCGAGCCTGACGCAGTTCGCTGCCGGAGCTTCAGTGGCCAAGGCGCTTGGCGCTGCGGGCGCGGAGCTGGGTGACGTGAACTACGCCGCGATCTATGACAGCTTCACTATCACGCTCACGATCCTGCTTGAAGAAATAGGACTTGCGCCACGCGGCGGTGCCGGCCGCCAGGCGCGCGAAGGGCACTATGACCATGACGGCCCGCTGCCGCTGAACACCCATGGAGGACTCCTTTCCTATGGCCATTGTGGCGTCGGTGGTGCAATGGCGCACCTGGTGGAGGCGCAACGCCAGCTGACGAACCGTGCCCAAAACCGGCAAGCCGGCAACGCGACGCTGGCGTTATTGCATGGAGACGGCGGTGTGCTGTCTTCGCATGTGTCGCTCGTACTGGAGAGAGTCGCATGAATCCACTCGACTGGACCAACGATGGGGATGGCATTACCTATCAGTGCTGCCGCCAGTGCGATTCGAGATGGTATTTTCAGCGCGGTTTTTGCCCGCGCTGCGGTAGTTCCAATCCAACAACGCTGCAGGCATCGGGAATCGGCATGGTACATGCGCGTACCCTGGTCTCGCGTGCACCGACCGAGGAGTGGAAAGCGCACTCGCCCTACCTGATTGTCATGATCGATGCCGACGAAGGCTTCCGTTTGATGGCACATGGCAGTATGGAATTACAGATTGGAACGCGGGTACGAGCGCGCTTCATCGCGCTTGCCGGACGCAAAATTCCCTATTTCGAGAAGTTCCAGTAGTCGACGGAACCATGCACCATCGGCCGGGCCACGAACAACAAGCGTAAATT
>DATMZQ010000282.1:0-2499 GCA_035573615.1 Burkholderiales bacterium
GGCTGCAGGAGGAGGGCCGCAACGTGGCCATGGCGGGTGATGGAATCAATGATGCGCCGGCACTGGCGCAGGCCGATGTCGGTATCGCGATGGGAACCGGCACCGATGTAGCCATGGAAAGTGCCGGGGTGACGCTGGTCAAGGGCGACTTGCGCGGCATCGCGCGCGCAGCGCTGCTGTCGCGCGCGACCATGCGCAACATCCGGCAGAATCTGGCATTCGCGTTCGGTTACAACGCAATCGGCATTCCGATTGCCGCTGGCGTGCTGTATCCGGTGTTCGGCCTGTTGCTGTCGCCTGTTTTCGCCGGCGCCGCGATGGCGCTCAGTTCGGTCTCCGTGGTTACGAACGCCTTGCGGCTGAATCGCATCAAGCTGTGAACAGCGATGGAAATCGTTTGACGGCGGATTCAATTCCAAAAAAAGAAGCCCCGCACTCGCGGGGCTTCGCATCTACTGCTGCAACCGGTCGAAAATTAGAGCAACGCTTTTGCGGCACTCATGGCTGCGGCCATGTCAGGCAGTTCGGTAACTTCAGGCACGACTTGCAGGTAACGCACGATATTGTTTTTATCGGTCACGATGACCGCCCTCGCGAGCAGGTGCAGAGGATCGATCAGCAGGCCGTTATTCATGCCGAATGCGCCAGTCTTGTAGTCAGAATAAAACGTGACATTCTTGATCTTGGCTTCTTTCGCAAAGCGAGACTGGGCAAAGGGCAGATCCATGCTGATGGTGACCATCTCGACCTGGTCTGCCAGCTTGCGGTCCTTTTCACTGAGTTGATGTGTTTGCGCCTCGCAGGTCGGCGTATCGACCGACGGTACGACGCTGATGATGCGCACCTTGCCATTGCCGGTTGCAATATCGACCGGGCTCAGATTAGCTGCGGTGACCACCGCCGACGGCAGGGGTTCGCCAACCTTGAGCGCCTGCCCCTTCAGCGGCAGGGGGCTGCCCTTCATCGCCACGGTATTGCCGTCGCCGGCCATGCCGTTGCCCTTGTTTACCTTGATACCCTGGACTTCTTCGCCGGCCGCGAACGCGGTTCCCGCGCCGATGCCCAGCAAAGTCGCCATTAAAACAGACGCCAACATTGATTTCTTCATTGAAGTTCCTCCACGAAAATTATCTGGATGCTCCCTGTACTGGCGCAGCCGGGCGATTTTCTGACGGATTCGCGCATTGCACCAGCGAAAATTCTTGGTTGCGCCTCGTGATTTTCATGATCCGTGCTCGGCCTGCTGCAAGTCAAGCCAGCTCGGCGGCAGATACGCAAGGTCATCCGGCTGGTCGATGTCGCGCACAATCGGATTGTGTTGCACCGTCCAGCCGAGCTGCGTGAGGCGCGACAGCGTTTCGGATGCGACCGTCGGCGTACTCCACACGATGTCCCTGAAGAGCGCAGGGTCATAACGCCGCAAACCCAGCAACACGTATCCGCCATCGGTTGTGGGCGAGATGGTTGCGTCATAGTGCTGTAACGAACTAGCAGCTGCGCGCAGCAGTGAGCGATCTAATTGCGGGCAGTCCGTGCCGATGAGCACGATCGATTCACCGGCCTCAGTTACCCGCCTTACCGCCCGCGCCATGCGTGTTCCCAAATCGCCGTGACTTTGATCCGACCACGATACATTTGTCGATAGGGCGACGGACTGCCACACCGATGCAATCGGTGAAGGGCTCACACACAGTTCCACCGGACCCGCGCCGGCAGCCACGGCTTCTGCAACCGTGTGCGTCAGCATCCGATGAGCAAGCCTGGCCGCGCCTTGTGCACCGAGCGCAGGAATCAATCGCGTTTTGACGGCACCTGCGATTGGCGCCTTTGCGAAGATCACAATACGGACAGTTTTCACCGATAAATCTTGGCGAGTTGCTGGGCGGGAACGCCACGCCAGTAATTCCAACGCAACCGCCACATCAGCACAATGGTGCGCCATACACCGTCTTGCTCCCAGCGTCGTCCCGATGTTATGACGGGCTGTCGGATACGCGCGGGCTTCGAGTGTGCCAGCAGCCGCTTGGAAAGTTCGATGTCTTCCATGAGCGGTTGGTCGGGAAAACCGCCAACTGCATCGAAGGCACTGCGCGTCACAAATATGGCTTGATCTCCGGTCGCAATGCCGGTTATGCGCGAGCGAACATTCATCAGACGGCTCACCACGCGTAGCAGATAAGGGCGGCCGCTGATGCGCACATCGAAGCGGCCCCAGCAATGTGTGCCGGCAGCCAGCGCCTGCGCTATGTATTGGCCAGCGTGGTCGGGCAGCCGGGTGTCGGCGTGCAGGAACAACAGTACATCCCCCTTGGCTCCGGCCGCTGCCGCGTTCATCTGGCGGGCGCGTCCGCGGGTCGACTGCACGACGGTGAAGCCGGCCTGCTCGGCCATGGATGCCGAGCCATCTTCACTATCCCCATCCGACAAGATGACTTCGGTGCCTTGATGCGCAAGGCGCCCCAGTTGTTCGAGCAAGCTTGCCAGCGCGTGTGCTTCATT
>DATMZQ010000283.1:0-3011 GCA_035573615.1 Burkholderiales bacterium
ATTTCGTTGCCGTCGCGAAGATGCGCTGGGCAGTTCACTGGACCGGTTCATGCCAACCCGCTTCCGGGGTGCGCATCGCGGGCACATCGAGCGGTTCGGAAAAACCGGTGTGACCAGCCGGCGCATGGGGGATGTGACCACGCTGTGGGCCGTCCGCCTGGATAGCGGCGAAGAATTTCCGATTGAAGCCTCGATTTCGCAGGCCACGGAGAACGGTCACCATTACTACACGGTCATTCTGCGCGACATCACCGCACGCAAGCACTACGAGGACGAACTGAAGCAGCAGCAGAGCGAATTGCGCAAGCTTTCAGCGCAGGTGCTCGAAGCTCGCGAGGAAGAAAAGACACGTATCGCCCGCGAACTGCATGACGAGCTCGGCCAGATGCTGACCGCACTGAAAATGGACTTGGGCTGGGTGCGAGGCCGCATTGGCGGCAGTGATGGAGAATTGGCCGCTAAAACCAACAAGATGTGGGAGACGCTCGACCAAACGGTAACCTCGGTACGGCGCATTGCCGCCGATTTGCGACCATTGATGCTTGATGACCTCGGCTTGGCGGATGCCGCTGCCTGGCTGGTGGAGGATTTCAGCAAACGCTCGGACCTGCGCTGCGAATTCAAGATCATCAACGACTCGGACACGAGCGACTTCGAAAGCAACGTGGCCAATACAGTATATCGCGCGCTGCAGGAATCGCTGACCAACGTCGGGCGACATGCCAATGCAAAGAACGCCTGGGTGCTGTTGCGCATCGATGAGCGAGCCATCCGGCTTGAAATCGAAGATGATGGCCGCGGCATATCCGCCGAAGACATGACGAAGTCGCACTCACTTGGATTGAAAGGCATGCGCGAACGCGTTTTTCATATTGGCGGCGTGCTTGAAGTGACCAGTGCGCCGCGCGGCGGCACGCGCGTCAGCGTCTTTGTGCCCGTGCGCCCACCCGGAGCGCCTTCGTGATACGACTGCTCATAGCGGACGACCACAAACTGGTGCGCGACGGACTGAAACAGATTCTCGCCGCCGCTGCGGGCATCGACGTTGCCGCGGAGGCGGCAAACGGGGACGAAGCTTTGGCGCTGGTCAAGGCCGGTGAATTCGATGTCGCGCTGATCGACATGTCCATGCCGGGCCTTGCCGGCATTGCGCTTATCAAGCGCTTGAAGCTGGAGCGACCAAAGTTGCGCATACTGGTATTGTCGATGCACGGGGAGTCGCAATACGCCGCTCGCGCATTGAAGGCGGGCGCGTCGGGATACCTCACGAAGGACAGCGCATCCGAGCAGCTCGTCATAGCCATCCGCAAAATCGCGGCCGGCGGCGTATTCATTACCGATGCAGCGGCAGCCAGCCTGATGAGCAACTCTTCAGCGCACGACTCGCCATCGCATGAACACCTGTCCGACCGGGAGTTCGAAATCTTCCGGCTCCTCGCGGCGGGACGGGGTCCGACCGAAATCTCGGAGCAGTTGCGTCTCTCGGTCAAGACCATCAGTACGCATAAAACGCGGATCCTGGAAAAGCTGAATCTTGCCAATACCGGGGAATTGGTTCGATACGCGCTGGAGCATGGACTGCTGGACGGCACTTCCCAATCCGGTCGCGGGTAGGAATTTTCCTAATTCTATTTTCCTTTCTTCCCAAGCCGTTTCGCGCGCGTTCCTAGCGTCATATTAAGCTGGCGCCGATAGGCGCCGGATGCCGTCGCATCGATACTGGCGGCATGATGAATGTATCCTCAACCACCTCCGGAACAAGCAACCCTCTGCCAGTCTTCATCGTCGAAGCTTCGCAAGCCATACGCGAGCGCCTGGTGGACATGATTACCGCCATTGATGGAACCTGCTGCGCGGGTGCGGCGACTATTGCCGCCATTCCCGACATACTGCAAGCGCATCCCGATACCGTCATACTGGATATCCGGCTGCCAGAAGGCAACGGCTTCGACGTCCTGCGTGCCCTCCGGCATCATGCGCCTGACATTCAGATTTACGCTGTCAGCAACCATTCCACACCCGCCCATCGCCAACTGGCCTATCGTTTGGGCGCCAGTGCTTTTTTTGACAAAACCATCGAAATAGAAGCGATGCGAGAGCTCATCGCGCAGCGTGCCGCAAGAAGGCTGCGCATTACCACTACCTCAATAACACAATGACTCAATAACTCAATAACTCAATCGCCAAAGGGGAACCCATGCGAACAGCCGCGATGAAGTTAGCATCCGTCACTTTACGCCGAGCGACGGTCACGAAAATGGACGTTTGCGTGATTCCGATCACGCGCGATGCCAAAGGCGACGAGGCGGCGCCGCGCATTACCTGCTCGACCTGCAACATGCGCGAATTGTGCCTGACGAGTGGACTGTGTCCCTCCGACCTGGAGCGCGCCGAGACGATGGTTCACGCCCGCCGGCGCATCAAGCGCGGCGAAGTCCTGTTCAATGGGGGCGAAACCTTCAATTCCGTATATGCCATTCGTGCAGGATTCTTCAAGTCGAGCGTGCTCGATAACGAAGGGCGGGAGCAAGTCACTGGTTTTTACATGGGCGGGGAGCTGCTGGGCATGGAAGGAATCGGCAGCGGACAGTACAACGCGACCGCGACCGCGCTCGAAGACAGCGAAATCTGCGCCATGCCCTTTGCGCTGATTGAGGAGATGTCGCACGAGTTGCGTCCTCTTCAACGGCATTTGCATATCGTGCTGGCCCGGGAAATCGTGCGTGACCACGGCGTCATGATGCTGCTCGGCTCCATGCGCGCCGAGGAGCGCCTCGCCGTGTTCCTGCTCAATCTCTCGCAGCGCTTCACCGCGCGCGGCTATTCTCCGTCGGAATTTTATCTGCGCATGACACGCGAGGAGATCGGCAGCTATCTTGGGCTGAAACTGGAAACCGTCAGCAGAGCCTTCTCCAAATTTCAGGAATCCGGGCTGGTGACCGTCCAGCAAAAGCATATTCGGATTATTAACATTCCAGGCTTGCGCAAGATGGCGGGACAGAACGGCTGAA
>DATMZQ010000284.1:0-4158 GCA_035573615.1 Burkholderiales bacterium
GCCGTCTTGCCCACGCCCGGTTCGCCGATCAGGACAGGATTGTTTTTGGTCCGACGCTGAAGGATCTGAATGACCCGCCGGATCTCATCGTCGCGACCAATAACCGGATCGAGTTTGCCGCGCCGGGCGCGTTCTGTGAGATCGAGGGTGTATTTCTCCAGCGCTTCCCGCTGTCCTTCGGCTTCCTGGCTCTGCACGCCTTGCCCCCCGCGGACAGCTTCAATGGCCTGCTCAAGCGCTTTCTTGTTGACCCCGTGAGTCTTCAAAAGCTTGCCGACTTCCCCCTTATCCTGGGCTGCCGCAAGCAGAAAGAGTTCGGACGCTATGAACTGGTCCCCGCGTTTCTGGGCTTCCTTATCGGTCAAATTAAGGAGGCTGGATAGCTCTCGAGAGACGTTGATTTCGCCGCCTTGACCCTCCACCTTGGGCAGCCGACTTATAGAGGCACGCAACGCCTCCTTCAACGGAGCAACATTGACACCAGCGCGGGACAGCAAGGCTGACGTACCGCCGTCATCCTGCTCCAGAAGTGCCAGCAGCAGGTGTTGTGGCTCGATATAGGGATTATCCTGGCCGACTGCCGTACTTTGGGCATCAGCCAAGGCTTGCTGGAATCGGGTGGTGAATTTATCAAAACGCATCTCTAAATCCTCACTGGGGTTCACATGTACGTTGAGTGCTGACGTAGATTGGGTAACTTTCGGAAATTTCAACATCCCGCAGGACCGACAGTCTGGTGCGCAACGCGGCACGTCGACGCTTGAATGGACCCTACCAAAGCGGCGGGTGCCGGTGGTGGCTAAGTTAATTACGTAAAGGCGCTTGCAGCGCTGCCCAATGAAAGGTTCCGAATCAACGCCTCCTCAGCCAAGGCTAAGGGGTAATATCGAGGCTAATAAGGGATCGGGGATTTCCATGCCGGACAAGAGCGAAGAGGCAATTCAGACCAATTTGAGCACGATGGCATTGCGATGAGTGCGGTGATACGAGCGCTGGTGTTCGATGCTTATGGAACGTTGTTCGACGTCCATTCCATTAGCAATGCCTGCGAATCATTGTTTCCTGGAAAAGGCTCGGAGTTGTCCCGGCTATGGCGCACTAAACAATTGGAATACACCTGGTTACGGAGCCTGATGGGCCGCTACGTCGAGTTCGAGACGATTACGAGGGATGCCCTCATTCACAGCTGTGGAGTACTCGGACTCGCTTTGGATCAGTCACTGTCCATAGTCTTGATGCAAAGCTATCGAAAGCTTTCTCTATTTCCGGAAGTCATGGATGCACTGGGCGCTTTGAACAAATGCAAACTTGCCATTCTGTCCAACGGTTCGCCTTCTATGCTAAACACCCTGGTAGAACATGCCGGGATGGATCGGGTATTTGATACAGTCATCAGCGTGGACGAACTCGGTATCTTCAAGCCACATCCCAGCGTATACGCGCTTGCGGTCCAACGCTTGAACGTTGAATCAGGGGAGATCGGGTTTGTCTCCTCCAATTTTTGGGACATTAGTGGCGCCGCTTCGTTCGGGTTTCGCACCTTTTGGATCAACCGCAACAATGTTCCGCCGGATAAACTCGGATTCCAGCCGATCGCTGTTCTGCGACGGTTGGACGAATTGCCAGCCTGCTTAACCTGATTGATACCGTTTAATGCCGACGCGCTTGCTTGCCCTATAGCTGTTATGGAGCCATGGAAAGGCAACTGGAATTGAATTTGGCATCCGCAATCCAGCAGGACGTTCGGAAAGCGCTAGCTGAAGACATTGGAACCGGCGATGTCACTGCGAGGCTGGTGCCCGCATCCGAGACAGCACGTGCCCAAGTCAAGACACGAGTGCCTGCGGTTTTGAGTGGGATGGCATGGTTCGAGGAATGTTTCCGCCAGATCGACGATGAAATCGAGATTCACTGGCGTGCAAATGATGGCGACCGTCTCTCACGTGAGCAACTGGTGTGCGAACTACGAGGGCCTGCGCGCAATTTGCTGACTGGTGAAAGAACCAGCCTGAATTTCCTTCAGACATTGTCCGGAGTCGCGACCAGGACGCGGGCCTTCGTCGATGCCATAGCGGGCACAAAGGCAGTCATCCTCGACACGCGAAAGACAATTCCGGGATTGCGAATGGCACTCAAATACGCTGTGCACTGCGGTGGTGGCACCAATCATCGTATGGGGCTTTATGACGGAATACTCATCAAGGAAAACCATATCGCGAGCGCGGGAGGCATTGCCGCGGTGCTGCTACAGGCCGGCAAAATCGCACAGCACATACCGACTGAAATAGAGGTCGAAAATATCGATCAATTGAACCAAGCCATCACGGCTGGGGCGAAATTGATTCTGCTGGATAACTTTGATGTTGATCGCCTTCGCGAGGCGGTTAAGGCAACGGCAGGGCGTGCACTTCTGGAAGCTTCCGGTGGCATCAATCTGGAAACGGTCAGGGCCATCGCAGAGACCGGTGTCGATCGCATATCCGTCGGATCGCTGACGAAGGATATTCAGGCCATCGATTTGTCGATGCGTTTTTTTTAGACGAATACCTTCCGCACTTCCCACGAAGTTGACCGTTCTCCACCACGCCGTCATAAGGCATCGAACACTGCAAATGAGCAGAACTTTGGCTTCGGGCGTCCATTGACGCCTATCCAGGCAAGTTCGCGCCAATGACCTTCTCGATGGCAGCGCGCGTTGCGTCTACCAGGAACGGTTTGCTGATTTGTCCGATGGCAGTGTCTGGATCTTTCAATCCATGCCCGGTCAGGGTGCAGACTATTGTTGAGCCTTCCCCTATTACGCTTTGTTCAAGATCTTTAATCAGGCCGGCGATTGAGATGGCTGAAGCGGGTTCGCAAAAGATACCCTCGCTTTGTGCCAGTATTTTTTGTGCTTTAAGGATTTCCTGGTCACTGCACTCATTGAACCAGCCTCCAGATTCGTTTTTCGCGGCCCATGCGAGCTTCCACGAGACTGGATGACCGATGCGGATCGCCGTTGCCACCGTTTCGGGGCGATCGACCATTGCACCACGCAGAAAGGGAGCGGCGCCGGACGCCTGATAACCCACCATGATGGGACGTTTCCTGGTGAGTCCTCCCATTTTGTATGGCGGTCCCGTGTCCAGGCGCGGCGAACTTTCGGTTTTCACACCCGCGGCTTCGCTGTAACCCATCCAATGCGCCGACACGTTTCCAGCATTACCGACCGGAAGGACATGGTAGTCAGGACAATCGCCCAGCGCTTCACAGATTTCGAATGAAATAGTCTTCTGTCCATGCAACCGGTACGGATTGATGGAATTCACGATATTTACCGGCATGCTGTGAGCGACTTCCTGTACCAGTTTCATGCCATCGTCAAAATTTCCGCGAATCTGTATGACCACAGAACCGTGCATCATTGCCTGGGACAACTTTCCCAGTGCGATCTGACCTTCCGGTATTAGCACGAAGCAGCTGATGCCGGCGCGCGCGGCATAGGCCGCCGCTGCGGCTGAAGTGTTGCCTGTCGATGCACAGATGATTGCGCGGGCGCCGGCCTCGATGGCTTTCGTGACAGCCATCGTCATGCCGCGATCCTTGAAGGAACCGGTTGGGTTAAGACCTTCAAACTTGGCCAGAATACGAACGTTCTTCTTGAGTATCTTCGGCAGATGAAGCAGTTCAATGAGCGGCGTATTGCCTTCATTCAAACTGACAATCGGAGTGGTCGCGCTGACGGGAAGACGTTCCCGATAGCGATCGATAAGGCCATTGTAATGATTCAGCATGTTTTAATTGCGTCCGAGTTCTTCGAGCCGGATTCGCGTCACTTTTCCGGACACAACTGGCAGCGATTCGATGCGCTCGATAGCACGATTGATGTTTTTTTCAACGGTCAGGTGAGTGAGCATGATGATATCTACTTGCTCCTCTCCTTCACCGGGTTCCTTCTGCACCATAGCATCTATCGAGATTGATTGATCCGCGAGAATTCGCGTTATGTCGGCCAACACCCCGGGACGGTCTATAACGCGCAATCGCAGGTAATATGATGTCTCCACTTGCTCCATCGACAAAATGTTCAGATCGGACATGCGGTCAGGCTGAAATGCAAGATGTGGCACGCGCTGTTCAGGATCCGCCGTGTGCATTCGCGTAACGTCCACCAGGTCA
>DATMZQ010000285.1:0-2730 GCA_035573615.1 Burkholderiales bacterium
GCACCAGCGCCTCGGCCAGTGCCTGATCCGCTTTCGGGAAGTCTTTTTGTTCTTTGAGCTGCGCAAGCAGGCTCTCCGCAGCCGATTCGTTCAACAGCCATTGGTAGATTGCCTGAAGCGCAAACTCCCTGGCGCGCCGCCTACTGTTCTTCATTTATCTCCTGCATGAGATTCGCCATCTCGACCACGACGCGCGCACAGTCCATGCCCTTTTGATGCATGCGCGCCTCGGCCTGATCGTCGTCGTCCGTAGTCAGTATGCCGTTCGCGATCGGCAGTCCGGTATCAAGCTGCACCGTCATCACACCGTCTGCAGATTGATTCGCTACTACCTCAAAATGATATGTTTCCCCGCGAATGACAGCGCCGAGCGCGACCAATCCATCGAAACGTTGCGTGCTGGCCAATTTTTGCAAGGCAAGCGGTATCTCAAGCGCTCCCGGCACCGTTACAACCTGGATGTCGCCGTTCGTGACACCAAGCTTGCCGAGTTCCGCAACGCAAGCCGATAACAAGCCGTCGCCAACGTCCTGATTGAAGCGGCCAACCACGATCCCGATACGCAGTCCGGCGCCGTTCAAGTCGGATCGGTATTCGAAAATTTCCTGGTCATTTGCCATGCGCGTACCTGATTTTTCCGAAAGCGATGTTAACTCGTGCCGCCTGGTGATTTTGCCGTTGATTGCGGCTGCACATATCCGGTTACCTCGAGATCGAAACCCGTCATGCTCGGCATTTTTCTGGGCGCCCCCATTACTTTCATCCTGGTCACGCCAAGATCGCGCAGGATCTGCGCGCCGATACCATAGGTGCGCAGGTCCATTCTTGACTGCGCTTGCTCGTTCATCGCCAGGCGCTCCAGCAATTCCGCGCCCGACTCCGTCCGGTGCAGCAATACCATCACACCGCTCGGCGCGGCGGCAATTGCGCGCAGCGCATCGTTCACGTTCCACGAATGGCTGTGGCTGGCCGCATCCAGAAAATCGGCAACCGATAGCGGTTCATGCACCCTCACCAGAATTTCCTGACCCGCGGCAACTTTTCCTTTGACCAGCGCAATATGCGTGTCACGCGAACTCTTGTCGCGATATGCCACCAGCTTGAACTGACCGTAAATCGTCTGCAGCGGCCGCTCGGCTACGCGCTCCACCAGCGACTCGGTACGACTGCGGTAATGGATCAATTCGGCGATCGTGCCGATCCTGAGCCGGTGTTCCGAGGCGAAAGCGAACAATTCCGGCAAGCGTGCCATGTCGCCATCGTCCTTGAGTACTTCACAGATTACCGCGGCCGGAACCAGTCCGGCGAGTTGCGCCAGGTCACAACCCGCCTCCGTATGTCCGGCACGTACCAGCACGCCGCCTTTCTGGGCCATAAGCGGAAATATATGTCCGGGCTGAACGATGTCTTCCGGCTTTGCATCCTTCTTCACAGCCGCGCGCACGGTTCGCGCGCGATCGGCTGCCGAAATGCCCGTGGTTACTCCGCTCGCCGCCTCAATTGACACGGTAAAGTTGGTCCCCATCCGGGACCGGTTGTCGCCAACCATCAAAGGCAAATCCAGTTGACGACAGCGCTCTTCGGTCAATGTCAGGCAAATCAGCCCGCGCCCATGCTTGGCCATGAAGTTAACCGCCTCCGGGCTTACAAATTCGGCCGCCATGACGAGATCGCCTTCGTTTTCCCGGTCTTCCTCGTCCACCAGGATGACCATCTTTCCGGCGCGCAGGTCGGCGATGATTTCTGCTGTGGAACTCATCGTGGTCATGGTGTCGATTCGGCTATCCATGTGCTGCTGATACCTCAGTTTGAATTTGCGCGCAGGCACAACTAGAAATCTGGATGGAGCGACGCGGTGGCAAGGGTGCATTGTGCCAGATCGACGCTACGCGGGATCGAAATGCATGAACGGGTGGTAAGGATGGTGTTGCCGACGTTCAGGCTCAATAGTTCCTGGCTTTGCCGCCGCGTCTGCGTGAAGCTACGCGAGGTCGATCGGCGGGTCGTCCGAGAACATGTCTCTTGCGAGGCACGCGGCGCCAATGGTGCCGGCGTGCGGCATCAGCTTGGCTACCCGTACCTTCACCGCCTTTGCCGAATTCGGCGCGGAATGCGCGTTGATCGCTTTCTGTATCTGACGTTGCAGAAGCCGGGGCATCGCCTCCACCAAGCCGCCGCCGAGCACGATCATATCGGGATTGAGGAAATCGACCAGATTGGACAAGGCTACACCGATGACGCTGGCGCGACTGCGTACGAGCTTCTCGACCGCCTTGTCGCCCTGGCTGATCGAATCGGCCAGAACATTGGCGCCCATGTTGCGTACTTCCGTGCCGGCCGTGCGCTGCAGCCGTGGGGCGCGATGACTTGCCGCAAGCGCAGCCGCATCCCCTGCAATAGCCGTACGACTCGCGACATTATCCAGAACCTCCTTGCGCGGCAGCTCTTGTGAAACGTCCACTGCGTGCACCAGGTAATTGCCCAGATCGCCGGCGCGACCGCTGATGCCGAGAAACAGCTTGCGGTCGAGCACCAATGCTCCGCCGACGCCGGTGCCAATCCACACGCCGATAACGTGTCGAGCCTTGTGCGCGGCCCCGCGTACGAGTTCTCCATAGAGCGCCGCCTGCACGTCATGACCCACGAAAACGCGGGCCCCGGTAAAATTCTGGAGCCTGTCGCGCAGTGGATAGCTGTTCAAAAAACTAAGATTTGGCGACGAACGGATGA
>DATMZQ010000286.1:0-2180 GCA_035573615.1 Burkholderiales bacterium
CGGAATGAATCCCCAGCCCAGCGCGTCATTTGGACTAGCCAGACGGATCTTCGCGCCGACCACCATGTCGGTGAAGCTTGATTCACCGTAGAGCCGGTTCACGAATGGCGCGTCAGGCAAATAGGCTGGCGATATCGTAAAAGTGGCCGGCACTTGCACAATGGACTGCGGATTTGCAGCTGTCGGCGGATTGCAGTTGCCAGTCAGGGCGGTACAAGGAAGGTTCACAGTGGCTAGCACGATGCCCGGCAGAATGCTGCCGACCGACGAGCCGATGCCCGGGAAATTCGAGGCCGCGCCAAAGCTGCCATTGCCGCCAGTCGGCGTGCCAATGCGGCTCACAAATGGCGGCGCAATGGCGTTACCAGTCAAACCAAAGTTTGGACCAGGGCCGCCGATGAATGGAAACTGCAGAAACGGCTGGCCACCAACGTTGCACGGTGGTCCTGCGGGACGAAACAGCGGACTAAAGCCCGTCAACGACGTCGAACCGCTCACGCGCTCGGGCGCCTGAATGATGGCGGCCCCACTGCACAGCAGCGAGGCACCGAAGCGGAGCTGCGAGTTCGGCAGATAGAAGCTCGACAGATTCTGTGGATTGTTTACCTTGATGCCACGATAGCCGTTCGTCTTGAAAAATAATTCCACGTGATCGTTCAAGCCCACGTTAAAGCTCAACGGCGTATCGACGATGTCTACGTTACCCGGATCGCGATCATAATTGCTGTAGGCGACGCTGAACGTAAACTCGCCTTTCCGGATTGTATCGCCGTCATAGATAGTGAACAGACCAGTCGGTCCACCCACCGGGCCGCCGGTCCCAACGGTCGGCGCCTGGTTACGAGGATCCTGGGGCAATCTCAAAGTCTGGGCCGACATTGCGGCGCAAAATACCAAAATAGTGAGCGCAGCAATAAGCGCTCTCGTTGCGAGTTTCATCGCAATCCTCCTGGAAAACGAATATAGAAATTTGTTTTGAATGCCAATGTCGAGAGTTGCATGTTCAACTATTCGCACCGATTAGCAGCTAGCGCGCGAGCAGTGGCACCCAAAAACTGCTGCGCTCTCCTAATGCTGAAACTCTGTCTAAGGTGGCCATCAACGAGATTAGTTGACGCCTACGCTTGCACCGAAAAATCATGGCGCAAAAGAAAAATCTTCACACTAGTCCGACGTAGAGATCACGCCAGACCATACCCCACCTGTTTAGGGAAATCAAGACTTTTTCCCCAATTTGGGCCTATTTGTTTATGTCTTTTCCGTCACGCGTATATGCCGCGCATGCGCGTGTCATAGGCCACCCGGTCTATCGCCAACATGTAGGCTGCGGTGCGCGTGTCGACTGAGTGGGAATCGGCATATCGGCAGAGATCGTTGAAGCTGGCAACCATGGTGTCCTGAAGCCGCTGGTTGACGACGTCTTCCCGCCAAAAATAACCCATCCTGTCCTGCACCCATTCGAAGTATGAAACTGTCACGCCACCAGCATTGGCGAGGATATCCGGGATCACGAAAATTCCCTTCTCATGCAACACCTGATCCGCCGCGGCTGTGGTTGGGCCATTGGCCCCTTCCGCCAGCACTTTGCACTTGATGCGATCGGCATTCTGCGAGGTAATCTGATTTTCGGTCGCCGCCGGCACGAGGACATCGCATTCCAACTCCAGCAGTTCGCTGTTGGTTACTCGTTCAACCCCCGGATAATCTTCGAAGGACCGGGTAGTCTGCAGATGCTTCATGGCTGCGGGAATATCGATGCCGTTTGGGTTGTAGATGCCGCCGTGCACATCGGAAATGGCTACGACTTTATAACCGGATTCATGCAGCAATTGCGCCCCGATTCCGCCGACATTACCGGAGCCCTGAACTACCACACGCGTGGTCTCAGGCGTTCTCCCGAACCGTTTGACCGCTTCGTTGATTACAAAAAGGATTCCCCGGCCGGTTGCCTCGCGTCGTCCAGACGAGCCGCCGAGGTCGATCGGCTTACCGGTTACCACCGCAGTGACCGTATGACGGGCGTGCATGGAATAGGTATCCATGATCCAAGCCATGGTCTGTTCGTTGGTGTTCATGTCAGGAGCCGGAACGTCCTTCTCCGGACCAATGAAGTCCAGCAGTTCCGACGCGTAGCGCCGCGTCATGCGCTCCAGCTCACCAATCGACATTTGTTGTGGGTC
>DATMZQ010000287.1:0-5020 GCA_035573615.1 Burkholderiales bacterium
CATTCCCGCCCCAGGCGCGACGCAGTAAAAAAATCAGGCGGGTGCCAGCTTGGCATATTCAAGTGCGAGCCATTTCATGCCGCCAGTGCGGAAATTGACCTGAACGCGGGCATCGGCCCCGCGGCCTTCCGCATTAATGATTACGCCTGCGCCGAACTTGGCGTGGACGACATTTTGTCCAACACGCCAGCCGGACACTTCTCTTTCCGCAGGAGACCGTGGTGCGCTAGACGCCGGATCAAAGCCCCGCGCACTGACAAACCCGGAGAACTTGGTTGTGTTGACTCGCCTGATCAGTGCTTCAGGAATTTCTTCCAGGAACCTCGACGCAATGTTATAGCGAGTTTGCCCATGCAGCATACGGGTCTGCGCCAGTGTCAGATACAGCCGGCGGCGCGCGCGTGTCAGCGCCACGTACATCAGCCGCCTTTCCTCTTCCAATCCATCCTGCTCGGAGATGCTGTTCTCGTGGGGAAACAAACCTTCTTCCAGTCCGGTGATGAAAACAGCATGAAATTCCAGCCCTTTGGCCGAATGGACGGTCATCAGCTGCAATGCATCCGCGCCTTCCGCGGCTTGATGTTCGCCGGCTTCCAGTGAAGCATGCGCAAGAAAATCCGCCAGCGCCGGGAAGCCTTGCGATTGGATCTCGCCCTCTTCGTTAACCAGGGCGATCGGTCCGTCGGCAGATACGAAAGCCATGGCCGCGTTGGTGAGTTCGCCAAGATTCTCGAGACGATCCTCACCCTCCCGCTCATTGCGGTAGTAGGCGTTGAGGCCGCTTAGCTCGACAACGTGGTCAACTGTTTCCGGCAATGGCAAAGCCTCGCATGCCGATCGCATCGATTCGATCAGCCGCACAAAACCGGTGATGCTGCTGCCGGCCTTGCCACTCAGGCTATTGGAGCAAGCCGCCTGCCACAGCGAGACGCCGCTGCCGGTGGCCAGATTCTGCAATTGTTCGATACTGCGATTGCCGATGCCGCGGGTTGGGAAATTGACGACTCGCAGGAAGGCGCCGTCGTCTTGCGGGTTCGCGACCAGCCGCAGATAGGCCAACGCATGCTTGATTTCCTGGCGTTCGAAAAAACGCAGACCGCCGTAGACCCGATACGAGATGCCGGCATTGAACAATGCGTGCTCGAGAACACGCGACTGTGCATTGGAACGATAAAGTAGCGCGACGTCCGAAAGCGCCGTGCCCTCATTCTTCAGCTGCTTGACCTCCTCCAGAATATACCCGGCTTCTTCGAGATCGGTCATGGCCTCGTAGAGCCGTAACGGCTCTCCGTTGCCTTGTGCCGTCCACAGATTTTTTCCAAGGCGAGCGTGGTTGTTCCGGATCAATGCATTCGCGGCATCCAGAATGTTGCCCTGGCTGCGATAGTTCTGTTCGAGCTTGATTACTTTTTCGACATGAAAGTCCTTTTCGAAATCAAGCATGTTTCCCGCGCGCGCGCCGCGAAATGCGTAAATCGACTGGTCATCGTCCCCGACCGCGAAAATGACATTGCTCGGGCCAGCGAGCAGCTTCAGCCATAGATACTGCAAGCGGTTCGTGTCCTGGAATTCATCGACCAGAATATGTCTGAAGCGCGCGCGATAGTGCTCCCGCAAGACTTCGTTCTTCGCAAGCAGCTCGAAACAGCGCAGCAGCAACTCGGCGAAATCCACCGCGCCTTCGCGGTTGCACTGCGTGTCATAGGCATCATAGACAGTCGCCAGCTTGCGGGAAAAATCGTCGAACGCCTCTACCTTTGCGGCGCGCAAACCCTGGTCCTTTGCGGCATTGATCGTGTATTGCGCCTGTTTCGGCGGGTACTTTTCATCATCGATATTCATGGATTTCATGACCCGCTTGATCATGGCCAGCTGGTCGGCGGAGTCGAGAATCTGGAACGTTTGCGGCAATCCGGCATCCCGGTGATGCGCCCGCAAAATACGATTGCACAGTCCATGGAATGTGCCGACCCACATGCCGCGCGTGTTGATTGGCAGCATTGCCGAAATGCGCAATAACATTTCGCGGGCGGCCTTATTGGTGAAGGTTACCGCGAGCACACCCTGCGGACTGAGCTGCCCGGTCTGGATGAGCCAGGCTATGCGGGTGGTGAGCACGCGAGTCTTTCCCGAACCAGCGCCCGCGAGGATCAGTGCGGACTGGTGTGGAAGCGTGACCGCTTCGAGCTGCTGCGGATTGAGGCCTTCGAGAAAGGACATGCGCGGGAATTACGGATTCAATTGCGAATTATAAATGCCTTGCCAGGTTAGCCTTTCGCCTTTCTGCTTGCGCTGACCAGATCGCGGATCATCGGCGTCAGAATCAGCTGCATTGCATACTCCATTTTAGTACCCGGTACCACGATGGTGTCCGGCCGCGACACAAAGGAATCGTCGATCATGGCCAGCAAATAAGGGACATTCAGGTGTTCCGGATCGGCCAGGCGAATAACGACAAAGCTTTCCTCTGGCCGGGGAACGTCACGCACGACGAAGGGATTGGACGTATCGACCGTCGGCACGCGCTGGAAGTTGACATGAGTGCGCGAGAATTGCGGCGTGATGTAGTGCACGTAGTCGTACATGCGCCGCAGGATGGTCTGCGTCACCGCCTCAATGGAATAGCCGCGTCCCTGCATGTCGCGATGTATCTTCTGGATCCACTCCAGATTTACTGTCGGAGTGACACCGATGAGCAGGTCGACATGCGCGGCGACGTTGACCTTGTCGGTCACGATGCCACCGTGCAGGCCTTCATAAAACAGCACATCCGTATTCTCTGGGAGCGCTTCCCACGCGGTAAAGGTTCCGGCCCTGCGGCCGTAACGGGCGGCGCGCTCTTCGTTGTGCAAATAAAGCCGCGAGGTGCCACCACCGCTACGGCTGTATTCGCCAAACAAAGCGTCCAGTTCTTCGAACAGGTTTGCTTCGGGGCCGAAGTGGCTGATTGCCTGGCCTCCCATGTGTTCGTAGGCCTCGATCAGCTTGCGCATCTCATCACGATCATAGCGATGGAAGCTGTCACCCTCGATCAGTGCTGCCGCGATGTGCTCGAGACGGAAGATCGCCTCGAATGTCCTGCGCACCGCGGTTGTCCCTGCGCCGGAGGAGCCGGTAACGGCAATGATGGGATGCTTGCTCGACATGATGAACCGGGCGGGTAGGCGCGCATTATGAAAATCGCTGGCGCCGATGGTACATCGAAATGCGGCGATGCCGATTCGCCGTGGAGGCGCGCCGATCTATAGCAGCGAAGCGACGGATTCGATATTGGGATTGAATGCTTTCAGGCGCATTCCGACCGCTTCTGCATCCTGTTCGCTTGGGAATCCGGCCAGACGCAGCCGATAACGGTTCCCGTCTTCGGTTTGCTGTGGCAGGACCCGGACGGGATACCCTTCACGCCGCAAACTGTCATACAGCGACAGCGCTTCGAGCTGCTCGCGGTAGCTGCCGATATAAAGTTTCCAGCGTCCTCCTTTGCGAAGGCTACCATGGGCTTCTCCCAGCTCCGTTTCCTCAGCCCAGGCCTTCAGCTGGTCCTTTAACACTGCCGCGATCGTTGTGGCGCCGCTCTTGGGTGCCTGAAGATAAGTCAAGGCATCGTTCATCTGCACCGGCCGATCGCCGGCTCTGGTCACAGTAATCTTGCCCTCGATCAACACGATCACTTCCCTGTCACCGAGTTTCTTGCCCCAGATATCGGTACCGCGGATGCCCGCGGTTAGTGTCGGGAACCGGACGTTGATTTCTCGCCTGGTGCGATATTTCACCGAAGTGCCGGTTGTAAAGCGGAACGCGCCTTCCAGTACTTTAAGCGTCGCGGCGATGAAGCGATCCTGGGGCCTTTGCAGGAGGTCTGACACTTCAAGGTTGGCATTTTCGCCCAGCTTGACCATGCTTCCGTCGCCGAGTCGCAAGAGCACGCGGGCGCTGTTTCCGGTCGAGATTTGGTCGTTCTTTTTGAGCGTGGCGGCGAGCGCAAGAGGCTGCCGGTTTCCGTCCCGAATAACCCAGGCCGGCAAACGGACACCTTCGACGAGCAAGTCCGGGGCTGCATGCGACAGACCGGTCGCTACCAGCAAGATGAAGAACAACCCGCTTCGTACGGTTATCGTGCCGGCCTTTATCATTTGCATTTGAGTCACGCTGCAAGATACGGGCTGAAGCGGCGAATGGATGCGCTGGCGACGGTATAATCGGTTACTTTACAGCGCTTTGTCACATCGTCATGCACCCGCAATACGAACCCGCGGCAGTGGAACAACCGCTCCAGAAAGAATGGGCAGACAAGCGATCCTACCGGGCCCTGGAGCTGCCGCATAAGCCGAAGTACTACTGCTTGTCGATGTTTCCTTATCCGTCCGGCAAATTGCACATGGGGCATGTGCGCAACTACACCATCGGAGACGTCCTTTCGCGCTATCACCGCATGCGCGGTTTCAATGTTCTGCAACCGATGGGCTGGGACGCATTCGGCCTGCCCGCCGAAAATGCGGCGATGGCAAATCAGGTGCCTCCCGCGAAATGGACGTACGACAACATTTCGTACATGAAGAAGCAGCTCAAGTCGCTTGGATTTGCGATCGACTGGGAGCGGGAACTGGCGACATGCACCCCACAATACTATCGCTGGAATCAGTGGCTGTTCTTGCGCATGCTGGCAAAGGGAATTGCCTATAAGAAAACCGGTACCGTGAACTGGGATCCGGTGGACCAGACTGTGCTTGCCAATGAGCAGGTCATCGATGGTCGCGGCTGGCGCACCGGCGCGCCGGTCGTGAAACGAGAGATCCCGATGTATTACCTCGCGATCACGAAGTATTCGGAGCAGTTGCTGTCTTCACTCGATTCACTGCGGGACTGGCCGGAGCGCGTGAAGACCATGCAGGCAAACTGGATCGGAAAAAGCTTCGGCGTGCGCGTGGCTTTTCCGTACGTGTTAGATGGCGAGCCGGAAAAGCTATGGGTTTTCACGACGCGGGCGGACACCATCATGGGGACAACATTTTGTGCGGTG
>DATMZQ010000288.1:0-4791 GCA_035573615.1 Burkholderiales bacterium
CCCGGCGGAGTCGATCTTTCAGGCTTGCCTGCTGCGCTTTCGGCCGATCATGATGACAACCCTGTCCGCGCTGCTCGGCGCGTTGCCCCTGATGATCGGCAGCGGCGTGGGTTCTGAACTGCGCCATCCGCTCGGCATTACCATGGTGGGCGGACTGTTGTTCAGCCAGGCGTTGACCCTGTTCACAACGCCGGTGATTTACCTGGCGTTCGACCGGCTGGCCAACCGAGGCGCGCGACCTGTTTCGGACGCTAGCGATATTCCGCATCCGCGGAGCGCGGAGCCATGAAATTCTTCGAACTATTCATCCACCGGCCGGTGGCCACCGTGCTGCTCACGCTCGGCATCGCTTTGTCCGGTGTGATTGCGTTTCGCCTGCTGCCGGTCTCGCCATTGCCGCAAGTGGATTTTCCGACCATCTCGGTGCAGGCCTCGTTGCCCGGCGCAAGCCCGGAAACGATGGCAGCCACCGTGGCGACACCGCTTGAACGCGCGCTCGGCCGCATCGCCGGAATTACCGAAATGACCTCGTCCAGTTCGCTCGGCACGACGCGCGTTACTTTGCAGTTCGAACTGTCGCGCAACATCGATGGGGCAGCACGCGACGTACAGGCAGCCATCAATTCTGCGCGCGCTCTGCTACCCACGGGGCTACCGAGCAACCCCACGTATCGCAAGGTCAACCCTGCCGATTCGCCAGTCATGATCCTGTCGCTTACCTCGGACAGCTTGACGCGGGGCCAGATGTACGACGCGGCCTCCAGCATCCTGGCACAGAAGCTGTCGCAAATCGACGGCATCGGGCAAGTTTCGGTCGGCGGCAGTTCGCTGCCGGCAGTGCGGGTGGAACTTATTCCATCGGCGCTCCACAAGTACGGCATCGGCACGGAAGATGTCCGCACTGCGCTGGCGGCAGCGAATGCCAACCGCCCCAAAGGCATGGTCGAGGAAGGCGCACGGCACTGGCAGATTTCTGCCAACGACCAGGCCAAACAGGCTGCCGAATATCTGCCGCTGATCGTCGCTTACCGCAACGGCGCGGCGGTGCACTTAGCGGATGTCGCCGACGTGACGGACTCGGTGCAGGACTTGCGCAATGCCGGATCGGCCAATGGCCGGCCTGCGGTACTCGTCATTCTGTACCGGCAGCCCGGGGCAAATATCATCGAGACCGTGGACCGGGTCCGCGCCATCCTGCCGGTCCTCGCGGCTTCCATCCCGAGCGCGATCGATCTTTCCGTCGTCATAGACCGCACCCCGACCATACGCGCGTCGCTGCATGAAGTGGAGCGTACGCTGATGATCTCGATTGCACTGGTCGTCATGGTCGTGTTCGTGTTTCTGCGCAAAGCGTCCGCCACGCTGATCCCCAGCATCGCCGTTCCGGTGTCCCTGCTCGGCACATTCGGCGTCATGTACCTGGTGGGCTACAGCTTGAACAACCTGTCGCTGATGGCGCTGACTGTCGCGACCGGTTTTGTGGTGGATGACGCGATCGTCGTCCTGGAAAACATATCGCGACGCGTCGAAGAAGGCGTCGCACCCCTGCAGGCAGCGCTGCAGGGCACGCGCGAGGTCGGCTTCACCGTGCTGTCCATGAGCATATCGCTGATTGCCGTTTTCATTCCGATTCTGCTGATGGGAGGCATTATCGGCCGGCTGTTTCGCGAATTCGCGGTGACGCTGTCCGTCGCCATTCTGGTCTCGCTGGTTCTTTCGCTGACGGTGACGCCGATGATATGCGCGCGCTGGTTGCGTCCGGGCGAACCGCGCGCAGATCCGGGCCGGATATCGCAATTCAGTCAGCGCGCGTTCGCTTCGCTGTTGCAGGGCTACGAACGCTCGCTTGCATGGGCGCTGGCGCACAGCCGCTTCATGATGCTGCTGCTAGCGGCGACGATCTGCCTGAACGTTTATCTGTATGTGGTCGTGCCGAAGGGATTTTTCCCACAACAGGATACCGGCCGACTCAACGGATTCATCCAGGCCGATCAGGCCATCTCGTTTCAAGCCATGCAGAAAAAGCTAAGCGACTTCATCGAAATTGTGCGCCGGGACCCGGCTGTCGAGAATGTCATCGGCTTTACCGGTGGCGGACAGCGCAACAGCGGCGCCATGTTCATCTCGTTGAAGCCGCTGGCCGAGCGCAAGCTGTCTGTGGACCGGGTGATTGCGCGCTTGCGCGGCAAACTGGCGGCTGAACCGGGTGCAAGTTTGTTTCTGCAGGCGGCGCAGGATATTCGCATGGGCGGACGCGCATCCAATGCCCAGTATCAGTACACGCTGCAGGCCGACGACCTTGCCGAACTGCGGACTTGGGAGCCACGCATACGCCAGGCACTGATGCCATTGCCGCAGCTGGCCGACGTGAACACGGACAGTCAGGACAAAGGAATACAGACTTCACTGTCTATCGACCGCGACGCGGCCTCCCGCCTCGGCGTCAGCGCGCGCGTCATCGATGCCACCCTCAACGACCTGTTCGGCCAGCGGGAAGTATCGACCATCTATACGGCGCTGAATCAATATCGCGTCGTGATGGAAGCCGCCCCGCCCTACTGGCAAAGTCCCGAGGCGTTGAATGACGTCTTCGTATCCAATGCCGATGGCAAGCAAGTGCCGCTGGCCGCCTTCGCAAGCTATGCACCGACCAGCACACCGCTGGCGGTGAACCATCAAGGCCAGTTTGTGGCCTCGACGATTTCTTTCAATCTTCCTGTTGGCGTAGCGCTGTCGGATGCAACCAACGCAATCAATGACACCATGCGACGCATGGGCGTACCAACTTCGGTCCAGGGCAGCTTCCAGGGCACGGCACGTGCTTTTCAGGCGTCATTGAACAGCCAGCCCTGGCTGATTCTGACGGCGTTGCTCGCGGTATACATCGTTCTCGGCATTCTCTATGAAAGCCTGGTGCATCCCCTGACCATTTTGTCCACGCTGCCCTCTGCCGGCGTTGGCGCCTTGCTTGCGCTGCTGGCATTCGATATCGAACTCAGCATCATCGCGCTGATCGGCGTCATCCTGCTGATCGGCATTGTCAAGAAGAATGCGATCATGATGATCGACTTCGCGCTCGATGCCGAGCGAAGGCACGGCATGAGCCCGGAGCAAGCCATCTACCGAGCCTGCCTGCTGCGTTTTCGCCCAATCATGATGACGACCATGGCGGCGCTGCTGGGCGCGATTCCGCTCGCGATCGGATTCGGCGACGGGTCCGAGTTGCGCCGTCCGCTCGGCATCTCGATTGTCGGCGGCCTGATCGTCAGTCAGATGCTCACGCTCTACACCACACCGGTGGTTTATTTATATCTCGACCGCTTCCGCCTCTGGAGCAAGCGCAAGTGGTCAGGCTCGGCAACGGCTGGCCAGACTATCGCGGAGGCCGGTTGAAACCCGTTCACGACAGATTCGCTGCGCTGGCGGCAGTGTTGGTACTGCTTGCTGCATGCACCGTTGGTCCAGACTACGTGCGGCCCACGGCCGATACGCCGGTCGCGTTCAAGGAATCGCAAGGCTGGAAAACGGCTCAACCGCGCGACCAGGAGTTGCGTGGCAGCTGGTGGGAAGCTTTCAACGACCCGCTGCTCAACGAGATGATGGAGCAGGTCAACCTGTCCAACCAGAATCTGGTGCAGGCCGCCGCGCAATTCCGCCAGGCGCGGGCACTGGTGCAATCTGCACGGGCAGGTTATCTGCCCAGCGTATCGGCGAACGCCGGGGTCACGCGTTCTTCGTCGAGCCTGACGAGCCGGAACACCGGATCGACGCAAAATCCGGGATTTTCGGCGACCAGCTATTCGCTGTCGCTGGATGCCCTCTGGGAAGCTGATCTATGGGGGCGCGTGCGCCGCACGGTAGAAGCAAACTCAACCAGCGCACAGGCGAGCGCGGCCGATCTGGATGCACTGCGCCTGTCGATCCGTGCCGAACTCGCGCAAGACTATTTCCAGCTGCGCGCTCTCGATACGCAGCAGAAGTTGTTCGAAGACACGGTCGCCGCGTACCAGCGCACGCTGGTCCTGACCCAGAACCAGTACGCGGCGGGTGTCGCGGCCAAAGTCGATGTGATCCAGGCCCAGACGCAGCTCAAGACCACGCAGGCACAAGCCATCGATCTCGGCGTACTGCGCGCACAACTCGAGCACGCGATCGCGCTGTTGCTCGGCAAGCCGGCCTCCAACTATTCGTTGCCACCTGCGCCGCTTGCCGCTGTTGCACCCGCAGTTCCGGTCGGCGTGCCGTCCAGTCTGCTCGAGCGCCGTCCGGACATCGCGGCTGCGGAGCGACGCATGGCGTCTGCCAACGCGCAAATTGGCGTAGCCGAGGCCGCCTACTATCCTTCACTGACAATTTCAGCCTCGGGTGGCTTCCAAAGCACGAGTTTTTCGAACTGGCTCACGGCACCCAGCCGTTTCTGGTCGCTCGGTCCGGCGCTGGCCCAGACCCTGTTCGATGGCGGGTTGCGCCGCGCCCAGACTGACCAGGCCATCGCGGCATACGACGCCAACGTAGCGGCTTACCGGCAAACGGTGCTCACCGGATTCAAGGAAGCCGAGGACAATCTGGCGGCGCTGCGCATTCTCGAAGAAGAAGCAGCCGTGCAGGAGGAAGCAGTGCAGAACGCGCGCCAGTCGGTGTCGCTGACCACCAACCAGTACAAGGCGGGCATCGTCAGCTATCTGAACGTCGTGGTGGTGCAGGCAGCCGCACTGAACAATGAAAGAGCCGCGGTCGATATCCTGAACCGGCGGCTGGCCGCGAGCGTGCTGTTGATCAAAGCATTGGGTG
>DATMZQ010000289.1:0-5143 GCA_035573615.1 Burkholderiales bacterium
TGACCAGTTCGCTGTAGACCTGGCTGTCAATGGCATGACTCGGTGTTGCAACCTGCGAGCGCGCAAGCTTGTCGGGCAGGTAGCTGCACGGATAGGGCGCAGTCGCATAAAACTGCAATACCGAGAAAGGCAGGTCGTTGAGTTGTGTCATCGCCGTTGATCTATCGCACTGGTGCAAGCTGCCACGGAGCCGGAATAGTTGGATAGTGTATCAATTCTCGCAGGCGCCGCGTGAATTCGGCGCGCGGTATCTCGCGAGCTCCAAAGCTGGCCAGATGGGCGGTGTTCATCTGACAGTCGACCAGTCCGAAGCCCCAGAGTTCGAGCTGACGTACCAATGTGACAAGCGCGACTTTGGACGCGTCCGTGACACGCGTGAACATCGATTCGCCGAAAAACGCGTGGCCAAGCGAAACTCCATAAAGACCGCCCACCAATTCCTCTTCCAGCCAGGTCTCCACGCTATGCGCAATGCCATGGCGATGCATCTCGCAGTAGGCTTCGACCATCCGATCCGTGATCCACGTGCCATGCTGATCCCGGCGCGGCATGCCGCAATTCAGAATAACGTCCCGGAAAGCCGTATCGACCCGGATTTCAAACCGGGAATGGCGCAGCGTCTTGGTCAGCGAGCGGGAAATTTTGAGCTCCGCCGGAAACAGGACCATCCGCGGATCTGGACTCCACCAGAGAATCGGCTGGCCTTCGTTAAACCAAGGAAAGATGCCGCTTCTGTAGGCATCCACCAAACGCGCAACCGAAAGGTCGCCGCCGGCCGCAAGCAATCCATTGGGTTCGGCCGCCGCTTCTTCGACCGGCGGGAAAGGATCGCCGGAGCGCAGCCACGGAATCAAGTGACGTTCAGCTCAGAAGACCTTGTCCGGGTTCTTGCTGATCAGACCGCAAGCCGCGCGAGCACCGGAATTTCCAGAAGGCTGCGTCTTGAGGTCGTCCGTGCCGGCATGCACGATGACTGACTTACCAATGATGCTGTCTGGCCCAGTGCCGAGGGATATCCCGCCGACTTCAATGGACGTCTGTGCAGAACCATTTGCGTCTGCTTTCAGGTTGCCAAGGTCGCCCCCATGCCGGATCGTGCCCGATGTGCCACCGTGCTGGGAAGCCGAGGGGTTGAAGTGTCCACCGGCGCTGGAAGCGTCCGCCGCGCTGCAATTGCCCTTCTCGTGAATGTGAATGCCGCTGGCTGAATCCGGTTTCAATCCGTTTACCTTGGCGTCCACCAGAACCATGTTGCCTTTTTGCGTAAAATTGACCGTGCCGCTGACTGAACTGCCCTTGGTCGGCGCGAGCACCGCAGTCGCAGACTGCTTTTTACTGAAGAAGTCTTTAGTAGCGCTGCAGCCCGCCACCAATACAGCGCCACAGATCAAAATCCAGACGGATTTCATTTCCTTCTCCCGTTATTGCATTGGCTCATCAGTCGGTGCACCTACAAAACAGGCAGGTTTTTAGCACTCGCCCAGTGAGGTGTCAAATCAGCTCAGTGAAAACAGTATCGCGGGCCTCGCCTTGTGCTTCTGTAAAATCGCGCCAATGGCCAACACGCATGCAGAGCATTCAGCGGATCAACCCTCCGACTGGGTAGCTCGCTGGATCGAAAATATCAGACCGGGTGGAGCGGTTCTGGATCTCGCTTGTGGCAGTGGACGCCATAGCCGCTTGCTGGCGTCGCAGGGTTTTCAGGTGTGGGCGGTCGATAACGACGACCTGGCGCTGCAGGGTTTGCATGGCAGGGCCGGGATCACTACGTTGTTGGCCGACCTGGAAAAAGACCCGTGGCCATTGCAAAACTCCAGATTCGATGGCGTGGTCGTTACGAATTACCTGCACCGCGCGTTGTTTCCGCACATACTCGACGCGCTTGCGGCCGCCGGCGTGCTGATTTATGAGACATTCGCTGTCGGAAACGAACGCTTTGGCAAGCCTTCGAATCCGGATTTTTTGCTGCGACCCGGTGAATTGCTCGAAGTTGCCCGCACTCGCTTGCGTGTAGTCGCTTACGAGGATCTCGAAGTGACTGCGCCGAAACCTGCGCGAGTACAGCGCATTTGCGGCTGTAACATCGAACAGCGTGACATGCCTGCGCCGGAAAGAATCAGTTAGAATCCGGGCTTTCTTGTTGAGGAAACTCGCCATGCTAAAGGGCAGCCTCGTCGCCATCGTGACACCAATGTTCGAGGATGGCAGTCTGGATCTCCAGGGACTGCGGGCCCTGATCGATTTCCATGTTCGCGAAGGCACCAACGGCATCGTTGTCGTCGGCACAACTGGCGAATCGCCTACGGTGGATTTTGAAGAGCACTGCTTGCTGATTCGCACCGCGATCGACCAAGCTGCAGGGCGCATACCGATTATTGCGGGCACTGGCGCAAACTCAACTCGCGAGGCAATTGAACTGTCCGCGTACGCCAAGCAAGTTGGAGCGGACATGAGCCTGTCCGTCGTACCGTATTACAACAAGCCGACTCAGGAAGGACTGTATCGTCATTTCCGCGCGATCGCGGAAGCCGTGGAATTGCCGCTGATTCTGTACAACGTGCCGGGACGCACAGTCGCTGACATGCAAAACGATACGGCGATACGGCTCGCGCAAATTCCCAACATTGTCGGCATCAAGGATGCCACCGGCAACATGGAACGTGGCGCCGAGCTATTGCGGCGTGCACCGAAAAATTTCGCGGTATACAGCGGTGATGATGGCACCGGGCTCGCATTGCTGATGCTGGGCGCGCATGGCGTTATTTCGGTTACGGCCAATGCCGCGCCCCGTCTGATGCAGGAAATGTGTGCGGCGGTATTGTCCGGAGAGTTTGCCAAGGCACGTGCATTCAATAACAAGCTGCTCGGCCTGCATCGCCACCTGTTCGTCGAAGCAAATCCGATTCCTCTGAAGTGGGTCCTGCATCAAATGAGACTGATGGAGCCCGGCATCCGATTGCCGCTGACGCCGCTTTCTTCCTCCTTCCACGATTTGTTGCGCGGTGCAATGGAGCAAGCCGACATCCAGGTTTCTTCTGCGTTCACTCCAGCATTGGCCAAGTGAGTAGTGGGCCAGCGAAACGTTGCGACCGTCCGGGTCGCGATCCGAATGAAAGATAATGCACGCATGAATGCATCGCCGTTAATTTGCGCCGCGATCGCGGCGGCTATTGCAGTTGCTGGTTGTTCCGGATCGGTGATCGAAGGCAAGAAGATCGACTACAAATCGGCCGGTAAGGTCAAACCGCTCGATGTCCCGAGCGACCTATCGAAGCCGCCTGGCAGTGACCGCTATAACATCCCGGAACCGAATGCTGGATCGGCGACGGCTTCGGAATATGCGGAAGGCCAGGGCACGCGCGTGGCGGCAGGCCCCACACCGGTGTTGCCGAAACAGGAAAAGATCAGCTTCAAGCGTGCCGGCAGTCAGCGCTGGATGTCAATCGAAGCCGACCCGGAAGCATTGTGGCCCGTGATCAAAGACTTTTGGCTGGATAATGGTTTTCTGATCAACGTTGAATCTCGGCCGACGGGAATCATGGAAACGGACTGGGCAGAGAACCGTGCAAAAATTCCGGATAGCGTCATACGGAGTTTGATCGGCAAGGTTCTGGACAGCGCTTATTCGTACCCGGAGCGGGACAAGTTCCGAACGCGCCTGGAGCGTGGTGAAAATGCCGCTACTACCGAAATCTACATCAGCCACCGCGGCATGGCGCAAATCAATGTTTCCAAGGATCGTTACACCGAGACAACCGTGTGGCAGGTGCGGCCCGTCGATCCCGACCTCGAGGCCGAAATGCTGTATCGGCTTGCAATTCGCCTGGGAGCACGCGAAGAGCAGATCAAGGCGGATGCGAAGGCGCCAGACGAGCCGAAAGCCACCATAACGAAGTCGGGTGAACTTCCTGATGCGCTATTGCTGGTAGACGGTTTCGACCGTGCATGGCGGCGCGTTGGTCTGGCGCTCGACCGCGTTGGCTTTACCGTCGAAGATCGGGATCGCTCGAAAGGGACGTACTTTGTGCGCTACGTGGATGCCGATGCCAAAGATAGCGATAAGTCGGACGGTTTTTGGTCGAAGCTGGCGTTCTGGCGCGACAGCGGACCGAAGAAAGATGAACAGTATCGCATCAGCGTAGCGGAAGCTACGAAGGGCAGCGAAGTCAAAGTGCTCGATGCCAAGGGCGCGCAGTCAACTTCGCCGACTGCCGGCCGCATCCTGGCGCTGCTGCAGCAGGAATTGAAATAATCCGTTGGTTAAAGTGCACAGGCTGGATTCCTGATGCGGTTCGCGTCTCTCGGCAGCGGCAGCGAAGGCAATGCGCTCGTAGTCGAGGCCCAGGGCACGCGAGTATTGGTCGACTGCGGTTTTGGTCTGGCAGCCACTGAAGCCAGGCTTGGCCGGCTCGGCTTGGTTCCCGAAGACGTCTCCGCGATTGTTGTAACCCATGAACATGACGACCATATCGGTGGCGTGTCTCGGCTCGCGCGGCGCCATGGCATTCCGGTGTGGATAACCCCGGGCACCCTGGCCGGACTGGAGCCTCTGTTCGACGACGTCGACGTGAGGCCAATCTGCAACTACGAAATCTTCTCGGTCGGGCACCTGCAGGTGCAGCCGTTCCCGGTGCCGCACGATGCACGAGAACCCGCACAGTTCGTATTCGGTGACGGCGCATGCCGGCTCGGCGTGCTCACCGATGTGGGATGTTCGACCCGGCATATCGAAAGCGTCCTCAGCGGATGCGACGCGCTGGTGCTCGAATGTAACCACGACAGCGACATGCTGCGCACAGGCAGCTATCCGCAAAAATTGCGTGATCGGATTGCGGGACGCTTCGGCCACCTGGACAACGAAGCCGCAGCCGGCCTGTTGGGAAAGTTGGACAATGGCAAGCTCAAACACCTGGTCGCAGCCCATCTCAGCAAGGAGAATAATCATCCCGAGCTTGCGCGCGCCGCCCTGGCGGCAGTTTTAAATTGCACCCCGGGATGGATTGATATCGCGGACCAGGATCAAGGCCTCGACTGGCGAGACATTCGTTAGCCAGGTAGCGCGGAAAACCAAGTAAAGCCCAATCGCTGGTTTACCGGTTTCAGCCAGCAATGAAAGTTCAAAGGCCCAGCGTCGTAGCTGATA
>DATMZQ010000290.1:0-16239 GCA_035573615.1 Burkholderiales bacterium
GCGCGGCAGACGGTGTGATGATCGCAATGAAGGGACTTGATCCGGGAGAAGAGGTGGCACGGGTACCGGCTTCGTGGAAAGTTATTTCGACCTTGCCCCTGGAAATACCTCAGTTGGGAGCGTCCCGTCATCTCGTTTTTCTGCGACCAGCCGCTATGGCCCCGAATTGACTCGAATGGCACGTGTGTTAGCGGTCACTAACCAGAAAGGCGGAGTCGGAAAGACTACGACAACGATCAACTTGGCCGCCAGCTTGGTAAGCGCCGCGAGACGGGTTCTATTGGTAGACCTGGACCCGCAAGGCAATGCCACCATGGGGAGCGGCATTGACAAGCGCGCCCTCAGAACGACGGTATATCAAGTACTGCTTGGCGAGACTGCGATAGCGGCAGTGAGAGTTCGCAGCCAGAGTGGAGGATTTGATGTTATTCCCTCAAATCGCGAACTCGCTGGGGCGGAGGTTGAAATGGTTGACCTGGCAGATCGCGAAACCAGGCTAAAGAATGCCTTGCGCGAAATCCAGGATGAATACGACTTCGTGCTGATTGATTGTCCGCCGGCGCTAAACCTCTTGACGGTGAATGGCCTTTGCGCGGCTAACGCAGTAATGATTCCGATGCAGTGTGAATACTATGCGCTCGAAGGTTTGAGCGACCTGGTTCAAACCATCAAGAAAGTGCGAGTTAGCTTGAATCCCACCCTGGAGATCGAAGGTTTGCTGAGGACGATGTACGACCCACGCAATATGTTGGCGCAACAGGTATCGGACCAACTGCAGCAGCACTTTGGCGACAAAGTTTACCGAACCATCATTCCGCGAAACATCCGCCTTGCTGAAGCTCCCAGCCACGGCCTTCCCGCGCTTAGTTTCGACCGCCAGTCGAAAGGGGCATTGGCCTATCTGGCGCTGGCTGGCGAAATGCTCGGCAAAGTTGCTTAGGACAAAAATGGCCAAATTAAAGGGACTGGGACGTGGGCTGGACGCATTGCTGCACGGAAACGAAGAGCAGACCCACAATGCGCAGGCTGAATTGCCGGTTGAGTTATTAACGCCGGGACGATTTCAACCCCGTACGCGGATGGATCCGCAATCCATTGCCGACCTGGCCGCTTCGATCAAGTCCCAGGGCCTGATTCAGCCAATCCTGGTACGCACGAGTGACAACGGCAAATATGAAATCATCGCCGGCGAACGCCGCTGGCGGGCTTCGCAGCTGGCCGGACTTACGCAGGTGCCAGTAATCGTTCGCGAGGTTCCGGACAAATCGGCCTTGGCTATGGCGCTCATCGAGAATATCCAACGCGAAGACTTGAATCCACTGGAAGAGGCAACCGGCATCCAGCGCCTGATAGACGAATTCGAGATGACCCATGATGTCGCGGCAGAAGCGGTAGGGCGTTCGCGTAGCGCCGTTACAAATTTACTGCGGCTGCTTAATTTGTCGAAAGCGGTCCAGGATTTGTTGATGGAGGGCAAGATCGAGATGGGCCATGCACGCGCCCTGCTGGCCATCAATGGCTCGCGTCAAGCCGAGCTGGCCCGCCAGATCGTCAGCGATAATCTCTCAGTGCGTGAAACTGAGCAGCTGGTAGGGGCGGCGGCGAGAACTACGCGCAAAGCTGTGCGCAGACGTCCGAGAAAAGACCGCGACCTCCAGGCACTCGAAGAAGAATTGTCCGAGAAGCTCGGTACCACGGTGGCTTTTAAAACGTTGCGAGGCGGCCGGGGTAAATTGACCATCGATTATGCAAGCCTCGATCAGCTGGACAACGTACTAAAATTATTGCGCCACTGATGCGCAATCGATATCAGCGTACATAACGTTGACCCGAAATTGCGGAACCCTTTACAATCGACCGTTTGCTCCCGCGTAGTTGTCCTGCGATGATGCTGCGGATTCAGAGCAAGCCAGTGCGTACAGTTCTTTTGTGGCAGATTGCGGTAACAACATTCCTGGCAATTATTGCCGGCTTGCTGACCGGCATTCACGCAATGGCGTCTGCGGCCCTCGGCGGACTAGTCAGCGTTACAGCCGGACTGGCGTTCGCACTGGTCATGCAATCTGGTGGGGCGCAATCTGCCGATGGCACTGTTATCGCAGCATTGAGGGCTGAAGCAACAAAGATCGGTGTTGCGGTGATTCTGCTGTGGCTGGTACTGGCACTTTATAAGGATGTGGTGCCAATCGTTTTCATCGGCTCGTTTATTGTTTCGATTCTGGTGTTTTCGATGGCGTTTTTCGTACGAGACGTATAGATTTAATGCATAACGATGGCAGAAGCTAGCGAACTGACCCCAAACGAATATATTTCCCACCATTTGACGAACATGACATCGTCGATGGGTCAGGGTGATTTCTGGGTGCTGCACGTCGATACCCTGGTAATGTCGGTCCTGCTTGGAATTGTCAGTCTCGGCTTTCTCTGGTGGGCTGTACGCGGCGCGACTGCCGGCATACCCGGAAAGCGTCAGGCCTTTGTCGAGCTGGCAGTGGAATTTGTGGATGACCAGGTCAAAGGAATATTCCACGGCGATCGGCACAAGTTTATTTCGCCAGCGGCATTGACCGTCTTCGTTTGGGTGCTGCTGATGAACGCCATGGATTTCCTTCCGGTGGACATCATGGCCTGGTTCTATGAAGACGTGCTGCATCTTCACAATTGGCGCGGCGTGCCCACCGCGGATGTCAACACCACCTTCGCGCTTGCCCTGTCAGTCTGGCTGCTGATGATCTATTTCAGCATCGCGGTCAAGGGGCTAGGGGGATGGATTCATGAATTGTTCGGGACGCCATTCGGCAATCATGTAATCCTGTGGCCCGCAAACCTTCTGTTTAACCTCGTTGAATATATCTCCAAGCCGCTGTCGCATTCATTGCGGCTGTACGGCAACATGTACGCGGGGGAAATCATTTTCCTGCTGCTGGGACTTTGGGCGGCTACTGGACTGGTCGGCGCCGTGGCGGGTGTGTTCCTCGGCGCCGGCTGGGCGATCTTTCACATTTTAATCGTCGTTCTGCAGGCATTCATTTTCATGATGCTGACTGTCGTGTATCTCTCGATGGCGCACGAAAGTCACTAATTAAGCCATCCACTTTTACTGAGAAGAAGGAAGGAAAACCGAAATGGAAAAAATGCAATTTCTGGCACTGATCCAGGCGTACACCGGTGTCGGAATCGGCCTCATGATTGGACTGGGTGCCGCGGGCGCATGTATTGGCGTGGGCATTATGTGCAGCCGGTTTCTGGAGGGCGCGGCTCGGCAGCCAGAGATGATCCCGGCGTTGCAGGCCAAGGTTTTCCTGTTGCTCGGCTTGATCGATGCTTCATTCATCATCGGAGTGGGTCTGGCGATGTTGTTCGCATTCGGCAATCCGCTGCTCGCTGTCATTCGCTAAGCTCCTTCGGATAATAGTTTAGGAGACAACCGTGAACATCGGTTTAACCATGCTCTCCCAGGCGATCGCTTTTGCGATCTTTATCTGGTTCACAATCAAGTTCATCTGGCCTCCGCTCATGCACGCCATAGAGCAGCGTCAGAAACAGATCGCTGAAGGTCTGGCCGCCGCCGAGCGCGGCAAACAAGATCTGGAGCTCGCTGCCAAGCGGGCAGCCGAGGAACTGCAAAACGCACGTGTGCAAGCAAGCGAAATTATCTCGCAGGCAGAAAAACGAGGCGCCGCGGTCATAGAGGAAGCCAAAAGCGCAGCCAAGGCAGAAGCGGAGCGTATTGTCGTTGGCGCCAAGGCAGAGATTGAGCAGGAAGTTTTCCGCGCCAGGGAGTCTTTGCGTACACAAGTTGCGGTTCTTGCGGTTACGGGCGCAGAGAAAATCCTGAAGCGCGAAGTTGATGCCAAGGCACACGCGCAGATGTTGTCGGGCCTGGAAGCGGAACTCAGGTAAGAAGATGGCTGAACTCGCCACGATTGCGCGGCCTTATGCCGAAGCAGTATTCCGTCTCGCAAAGCAGACCAATGCTCTGGGCGCGTGGTCGGATGCGCTAAATTTAATCGCCACTGTATACCGGGATCCCCAGATGCAAGCCGCGGTGGCGAATCCGAAGGTCACGCCGTCTGAAATCGAGCGACTTATGCTGGCCATATGTGGTGAGCGTATCGACGGGGTGGCGCGAAACCTGATCCAGTTGCTGGTGCATAACCGCAGGCTATCTCTGCTCACCGAGATTCGCGCTTTGTTCGAGCAGCTAAAACTGGAAGATGAGGGCAAGCTGGATGCCAAAATCAGTTCTGCCTTCCCCATGGAAGACACGCAGCGAAATCAGGTTGTGAACCTGCTGTCTTCACGGTTCAAACGCAAGATCAATGCCACTGTGATTGTGGATTCCAATCTGATCGGAGGCATCAAAGTCGAGGTCGGTGACAAGATTTGGGATGCTTCAGTCCGGGGCCGGTTGCAGAACATGGCCGCGGCACTTACGAAATAGGAGTTTGAGTCATGCAATTGAATCCATCAGAAATAAGCGAACTTATCAGGAGCAAGATCCAGAATCTTGCCTCTACTTCCGAGGTACGTACACAAGGCACGGTGGTTTCCGTAACCGACGGAATTTGCCGCATACACGGTCTGGCCGACGTCATGCAAGGAGAAATGCTGGAATTTCCCGACAATACGTTCGGTCTTGCATTAAACCTCGAGCGCGACTCGGTCGGCGCAGTGGTCCTGGGAAACTACGAGCACATTTCCGAAGGCGATCCAGTCAAGAGTACCGGTCGCATTCTGGAGGTACCCGTCGGACCGGAACTGCTTGGCCGCGTGGTGGACGCGTTGGGCCAACCCATCGATGGCAAGGGACCGATCGCAGCGAAAGCGTTCGACGTCATCGAAAAAGTGGCGCCGGGCGTGATTTGGCGTAAATCAGTATCGCAGCCCGTGCAGACCGGCCTTAAGGCAATCGACGCCATGGTTCCAATCGGCCGCGGCCAACGTGAGTTGATTATCGGCGATCGCCAGACCGGCAAGACCGCTGTCGCTGTGGACACCATCATCAATCAAAAGGGCAAAGACCTCCTGTGCGTGTACGTTGCCATCGGCCAGAAAGCATCTACCGTAGCAAACGTCGTACGCAAACTGGAAGAGCACGGTGCGATGGCCTATACCATCGTTGTGGCCGCTACTGCGTCCGAATCCGCAGCATTGCAATACATAGCGCCTTATTCGGGCTGCACCATGGGCGAGTACTTCCGTGATCGTGGTCAGGACGCACTGATTATTTATGATGACCTGACCAAGCAGGCTTGGGCCTATCGCCAAATATCGTTGCTGTTGCGTCGGCCGCCGGGCCGGGAAGCGTATCCCGGCGATGTTTTTTATTTGCACTCACGCCTGTTGGAAAGAGCTGCGCGCGTAAGCGAAGCTTGGGTAGAGCGCTTTACCAACGGAGCCGTCAAAGGCAAGACAGGTTCTCTGACCGCGTTGCCCATCATAGAGACCCAGGCCGGCGACGTATCCGCGTTCGTTCCAACCAACGTGATTTCAATTACCGACGGCCAGATTTTTCTCGAGACGGATTTGTTCAATGCGGGCATCCGGCCAGCAATCAACGCCGGGGTATCGGTTTCGCGCGTCGGTGGCGCTGCGCAGACCAAAATCATGAAACGCAAGGATACCGGCGGCGGCGCGCGCCTGGCATTGGCTCAGTACCGCGAACTGGCGGCGTTCGCGCAATTTGCCTCGGACCTGGACGAATCAACTCGTAAGCAGCTCGACCGGGGCCGCATGGTTACGGAACTGATGAAGCAACTGCAGTACCAGCCGCTCCAGGTCTGGGAAATGGCGCTGACGTTGTTCGCCGCCAACAATGGCCACTTCGATGACATCGATGTCAAGAAGGCACTGTCGGCCGAAAATTCTCTTCGCGATTTCATAAAGACAAAATATGCGGCACTCGCTCTTCGCATGGACAAGGACTTATCCGGAGACGATGAGAAAGCACTCAACGAGGCAATCAAGGACTGGAAGAAGAACGCCACCTATTGAAACCGCGGCGGCAGCTGTTCGCTTTTTCTGAATTAAATCGTACTGTGGACTGAATCGATGGCGGGAACAAAAGAGATACGAAACAAGATCAAGAGTGTGCAGAGCACTCGCAAGATCACCAAGGCCATGGAATTGGTCGCCGCGTCCAAGATGCGCCGTGCACAAGAGCGCATGCGTGCTGCGCGCCCTTACGCGGAGAAAATCCGCAACGTGGCGGCACACATATCGTACGCGAACCCCGAGTACCGGCATCCGTTTCTGATTGCGCGCGATACCGTGAAGCGGATCGGCATTATTGTCATCACCACCGACAAAGGACTGTGCGGTGGATTGAATACAAATGTGCTGCGCATGGTGCTCAACCAGTACAAGCAATGGCAGAGCGAGGGAGAAGAGATCGACGTTTGCTGTATCGGTGGGAGAGGCCTTGGGTTCATGCATCGCCTCGGTGCAAATGTCATATCGGAAGCAACCGGCCTGGGCGATCGTCCGACGCTGCAAGATCTAATTGGAGCAGTGAAAGTCATGCTGGATGGCTACAGCGAAGATCAGTTTGACCGCGTGCTCATTTTCTACACCCGCTTCATCAACACCATGAAACAGGAGCCGGTGATGGAGCAGTTGCTACCCCTGACCGGAGAACGCATCGGCATACCGGAGGGGAGCTGGGATTATATCTATGAGCCGGAAGCCAAAGGTGTGCTGGATCAGGTGCTGACTCGTTACATTGAGTCGGTGGTGTATCAAGGGCTTTCGGAAAACATGGCCTCCGAGCAATCGGCGCGTATGGTCGCGATGAAGTCCGCATCGGACAATGCCGCATCGTTGATCGATGAGCTGACTTTGGTTTACAACAAGAGCCGGCAGGCTGCGATTACCAACGAACTGTCAGAGATTGTCGCCGGCGCAGCGGCCGTATGAGGCCGTTCTAGCTCAGGATTTATTCAATGAATTTGTCTTACGCTTTTAGGAAAACATCATGACCCAAGGAACCATCGTTCAATGCATCGGCGCAGTGACCGACATCCAATTTCCGCGCGAAGCCATGCCGAAAGTCTATGACGCATTGGTACTCGAAGAGTCGAACGAGGCATCGTTTGCCGAGAAGGGGCTTACCTTCGAAGTCGAACAGCAGCTTGGCGACGGCGTGGTCCGCTGCATCGCGCTGGGGTCTTTTGACGGCTTGCGCCGCGGCATGAAAGTAACTTCCACCGACGCGCCGATCTCGGTGCCGGTCGGCGCAGGCACGCTGGGGCGCATCATGGATGTGTTGGGACGCCCGATCGACGAGGGCGGCCCGATCAAAACGGAGACACGCCGCGCGATTCATCAGCCAGCGCCCAAATTCGCGGAACTGTCGCCTTCGGTCGATCTGCTCGAAACGGGCATCAAAGTAATCGACCTCATCTGCCCGTTCGCGAAGGGAGGCAAGATCGGTCTCTTCGGTGGTGCCGGTGTGGGCAAGACCGTTACCATGCTCGAGCTGATCAATAATATCGCCACCAAGCACGGCGGCCAGTCCGTTTTCGCAGGCGTGGGCGAAAGGACGCGCGAGGGCAACGACTTTTATCACGAAATGATCGAGGCGGAGGTCATCAAGCTCGATAATCTCCCGGAATCCAAGGTCGCGATGGTATTTGGCCAGATGAACGAACCGCCGGGCAACCGTTTGCGCGTCGGTCTCACCGGCCTCACGATGGCAGAGTCGTTCCGGGACGAAGGGCGGGATATCCTGCTCTTCATCGATAACATTTATCGCTTTACGCTAGCGGGAACAGAAGTCAGCGCACTGCTCGGCCGAATGCCTTCGGCAGTAGGTTATCAACCGACGCTCGCCGAAGAGATGGGCCGGCTGCAAGAGCGCATCACTTCGACGAAAACCGGCTCAATCACTTCAGTGCAGGCGATTTACGTGCCGGCCGATGACCTGACTGATCCGAGCCCCGCCACGACGTTCGGCCACCTGGACGCCACCGTCGTGCTGTCCCGGGACATCGCGTCACTCGGCATCTATCCCGCCGTCGATCCTCTGGACTCGACCTCGCGCCAAGTGGACCCGAATACCATTGGCGAGGAGCACTACAGCACCACGCGGCAAGTGCAAGCAACCTTGCAGCGCTACAAGGAACTGCGCGACATCATCGCCATCCTGGGCATGGACGAACTCTCGCCCGAAGACAAACTGGTGGTCGCGCGGGCGCGCAAGATCCAGCGCTTCCTGTCGCAGCCGTTCACTGTGGCGCAGAACTTCACCGGTTCACCGGGCAAGTACGTCTCGCTCAAGGACACGATCAAAGGTTTCAAAATGATCGTCAATGGCGAGTGCGATAGCCTGCCCGAGCAAGCCTTCTACATGGTCGGGGCAATTGAAGAAGCATTCGAGAAGGCAAAGACACTGCAGTAGGAAAGCTTTCAATGGCGAATACGATCCATGTAGACGTGGTCAGTGCCGAGCAACAGATATTTTCTGGCGAGGCGGAATTTGTGGTGTTGCCTGGCGAAGCGGGCGAACTGGGAATTTACCCGCGGCATACGCCATTGATCACGCGCATCAAGCCGGGCGCGGTGCGCATTCAGCCTGCCGGCGGCGGCCCGGAAAATCTGATATTTGTAGCCGGGGGCATTCTGGAGGTGCAGCCCTCGATCGTGACTGTGTTAGCAGACACGGCCATTCGCGGACACGATCTCGACGAGGCCAAAGCCCTCGAAGCGAAGAAGCGGGCTGAGGATGCACTGCGCAATGCCAAAGACAAGCAGGAAATTGCGACGGTAGAAGCTGAGCTATCGATGTTGGCGGCGCAACTGGCGGCGATTCGTAAAATGCGCCGCAAATAAGAGGACCTTATTCCCCAAGGCAAAGAGCGGCTTCGGCCGCTTTTTTTGTTTCTCCATCTTTGTCGCGAACTTCCCGACCCAAGGCGGCCGCATGTCGCGAAAGCGAGAGCAAACCACAAGGGAAATGTAGTTAACACGTCACTGGCTTCGCGCTGATAATTTCAAGCGACCGGCTGTCGCAAATGGCACGCTACCCACTGGCCCGGGGAAACCTCTTGTAGCGGGGGCTCTTCGCGCCTGCATCGCTGCTCGACATGGGGACAGCGCGTATGGAACCGGCAACCTGATGGCGGATCGATCGGGCTCGGCACGTCGCCTCCAAGTGCGCGGCGCTGCTTGCGACGGGTCGGGTCAGGCACGGGCACAGCCTCGAGCAGCGCTACGGTATAGGGGTGCTGCGGCTGTGTGAAGATGGTCTGCTTGGGCGCTATCTCGACGATCTTCCCGAGGTACATCACCGCAACGCGATGGCTGATGTGCTCGACCACGGCGAGATCGTGCGCGACGAAGAGGTAAGACAGATTTAGCTCGGCCTGCAGATCCATTAGCAGATTGATTACCTGAGCTTGCACTGAAACATCCAGCGCCGACACGGGCTCATCGCACACGATCAGACTCGGCCGCAGTGCCAACGCGCGTGCGATGCCGATACGCTGACGTTGACCCCCGGAAAACTCGTACGGATATTTTAAGAGCTGATCGGCTCGCAGTCCGACACGCTCAAATAGATTCCCGGTGCGCGTACGCACCTCGCCAGCCCCCAGAGATTCGTAGTTTCGGAGCGGCTCTGCGACGATGTCCGCCGCGCGCATGCGCGGGTTCAGGGAGGCGTAGGGATCTTGGAACACCGCTTGCAGCTCGCGCCGCACCGGACGCATTTCTGCCCGGGTCAGCTGTTCGATGCGCCTGCCGCGCCACTCAACCTGACCTTCGGTGGGATCGAGCAACCGCAGAATCAGTTTGCCCGTTGTCGACTTACCGCAGCCGGACTCACCGACCAGCCCGAGCGTCTCGCCTTCATGAATCGAGAAGCTCACTCCGTCGACGGCGAGGACTTTAACGCCGCGCGAAAGCAGACCGGCCTTGGCCGGGAAATGTTTGCGCAGGCCATCTACTTTGAGCAACACCTCGCGTGCCGCGCTCATACCATGGGGTTCCAACAGGCGGCAGAGTGCCCTGCGCCGTGCGCGGCTAGCGGAGGCACCTCCTGCAAGCAGCGTGCAATCGCGTTCGGACAACGTGGAGCAAACAAACACCCCGGGTGCTCTTCCCGGAGAGACGGCACCATTCCCGGAATCTCTACCAGCCGCTTGACTGAACGGTCTTGTAACGAATGGCCGAGGTGCGGCATTGATCCAAGCAGCCCGCTCGTGTAAGGGTGGCGAGGATGCGCGAACAGTTGTTCGACCGGCGCCTCCTCGACCTTACGACCGGCATACATCACCACGACTCGCTGTGCCATTTCCGCTACCACGCCAAGGTCGTGCGTGATCAGAATAATCGCCGCGCCGGTTTCGCTTGCGAGCTCGCGCATGAGCTCCAGAATCTGCGCCTGGATCGTCACGTCGAGCGCGGTGGTAGGCTCGTCGGCCAGCAACAATCGCGGGCTGCAAGCGAGCGCCATTGCGATCATGACTCGTTGCCGCATTCCGCCCGACAGCTCATGCGGATACTGGCGCGCGCGGCGCACTGGCTCTGGCATGCGTACCTTGTGCAGCATCTCTACGGCTTTCGTCATCGCATCGGCCTTCGAGAGACCGCGGTGCAAGACCAGGCTTTCGGCAATTTGCCAGCCGATAGTCAGCGCAGGGTTCAGCGAAGTCATCGGCTCCTGGAAAATCATCGAAATTGCGTCGCCGCGTATCGCGCGCATCTCGTCTTCAGTTAGCGCGAGCAGATCGCGACCTTCGAACAAAATTTTGCCCCCCACAATGCGGCCGGGGGGGGAGGCGATCAGCCGCAGGATCGAGAGCGATGTCACGCTCTTGCCGCAGCCCGACTCGCCCACGATGGCAAGTGTCTCGCCTGCCGCCATCGAGAAAGAGACTCCGTCTACCGCGCGTATGACGCCATCGCGCATGAAAAAGCGGGTTTTGAGGTCTTGAACATGCAAAAGCGCTGTCATCACATTCGTCGAGCCAAGCGTGGATCGAGTGCATCGCGCATGCCGTCACCCAGCATATTCACTGCGAGCACCGTGACAGACAAAAACGCGCCGGGGAAAAAGATTAGATAACTGGCGAGCTGGAACATGCTCCTCGCCTCCGCCATGATATTGCCCCAGCTCGGGACGTTTGGTGGTGTACCGGCGCCGATGAAAGACAGAATCGCCTCCGTAATCATTGCTGATGCGCAGATGTAAGTGCCCTGCACGAGCAGCGGCGCCAAGGTATTGGGCAGAATGTGTCGAAGCAGGATGAGAGGCAGTCTGGTGCCCGTGGCGATCGCAGCTTCCACGTAGGGCTGCTCGCGCAGACTCAACACTAGGCTGCGCACCAGGCGCACCACGCGCGGCACCTCCGCCAGCGTGATTGCAACAATGACGTTCCCGACACTGGCTTTGGTCAGTGCCATGAGTGCGATAGCGAGAAGCACCGAGGGAATCGACATCAGCCCGTCCATAACGCGCATGACAGTTGCATCCACCCAGCGCACGAATCCGGTGACAAGGCCAATTACGAGGCCGAGAGTGATGGATAGAGCAGCAACCGCGGCGCCGACCGTCAGCGAGATGCGGGAACCGAAGATTACACGGCTGTACACGTCGCGGCCCAGCATGTCGGTGCCAAACCAGTGCCCGCTCGACGGGTGCTTAAGTCGCTGGATCGGTGAGAGCGCCTGCGGATCGGAGGTGGCGAGCCAAGGTGCAAACAGCGCAATCAGAACCATCGCAACCAGCACGACGGCGCCAGCAATCGCGGTCGGGTGTCGGCGGAAGGCATCGCGGAAACGTTGCCACGTCGGCGACATGGAGCGCGGTGCCGCAATTGCTGCAGTATTCATGTCAGTACTGGATACGCGGGTCGAACAACCTGTAGGAGAGATCAACAGCCAGATTGATGAGTACGTAGATTCCTGAGAAGAGGAGGATCACACCCTGAATGATCGGGTAGTCACGCCGGAGGATCGCATCTACTGTAAGCCGTCCGATGCCCGGGATAGCGAAGACCGTCTCGGTGACAATGGCGCCGCTGATGAGCAGTGCGACGCCGATGCCGATTACCGTGATGATTGGCACGCCCGCATTCTTCAGCGCGTGGCGCGTCAGCACCGCTCTCGATCCGAGCCCCTTCGCGTTGGCCGTGCGAATGTAGTCCTGGGACAGCACGTCCAGCATTGCCGCGCGTGTGATGCGGGCGATCAGCGCCATGTAGACCGTGCCAAGTGCGATGCTTGGCAGTATCAAATGCGACAGCCACGGCCACACGCCCTCGCTGAGCCGCCGGTAGCCCTGCACAGGCAGCCATTCCAGCTCGATGGAAAAGAGGCTGATCAGCAGATAAGCCAGCACGAACACTGGCACGGAGAATGCCAGTACCGAGGCGCCCATGACAAACCGATCGATCCGGCTACCGGCTTTCGCCGCCGCCAATACACCGACCGGCACCGCGATCAATACCGCAATCACCAGTGTAAGCAGCGTTAACGATACCGTCGGCTCAACGCGCTGCCCAATCAGCTTCGTAACCGGAAGGCTGGTAAAGATTGATGTGCCGAGATCGCCCTGCAGCAGCCGACCGACCCAACTCCCGAACTGCACCAGGAACGGCTCATCCAGACCGAGTTTAGTGCGGATGAGCTTGATGTCGTCGGCGGTCGCGATGTCTCCAGCAATGACCGCAGCCGGATCTCCGGGCGTCAGGAACAACAGCGAGAACACGAACAGTGCGACCACCGCCATGACAATGAACGTCGCTCCAAGACGGCGAATAATGTAGACAATCATGTCATGTGAAGTGAAGTACCGCGGCGGCTTACTTCTTTTCGACGTTCCAGAGAAACGTGACAGGAGCAACAATCAGCCCGGAAAGATTAGAGCGATATGCGGTCGGCAGAATGAATTGCGCGGTGGTGATATATGGGACGAACTGGAATGCTTCGACCTGAACCGCATCGGAAGCCTTTTTGCCCGCAGCCGCGTCGATCGTGTTGAACCAGGCTTGACGCAATTCTTCCAGTTTTTGATCGGCTGGCCAGCCGATCCAGGATTTTTCACCGAGATTCACCATCACCATGGAGGCCGGAGAGGCGATATCTGCCCCGACCCACCAAGTGTGAAAGATTGACCAGCCGCCCTTGTCCACCGGCTCCTTCGAGGTCCGGCGCGTAATCATCGTGCCCCAATCGCTGGCCTGCAGCTCGACGTTGAGGCCCAGCTTGCGCAACAGCTCCGCCGTGATGAGCGATTGCGAATGCACGATCGGCTGGTCGGTGGCCGAGATAATGACGATTCTCTCGCCTTTGTAGCCGGCCTCCGCGATGAGCTTTCTGGCTTTGTCGAAGTCGCGTTTGCCTTTTAGCGGTTCGGCACCCAGCTCCGAGGACAACGGCGTGCCGCACGTGAAAAACGAATAGCAGGTATGACCGTTTTTCTCATCGCCAGCAATGCCGAGCACGTAATCCCTCTGGTCGACGACGTAGAGCAGTGCTTCCCGCATCTTTTGGTTGTTGAACGGAGGCTGCAGGAAATTGAAGCGCATGATGCCCATTGACCCAAGCGGATCTATATTCTCGACCCGGACGTCCTTGTTCTTACGCAGCAGCGGGATCAGATCAGGCGGCAGCTGCTCCCACCAGTCGGCCTCGCCCGCGTTCAAGGCCGCAGCCGCGGTAGCTGAATCGGGAATGTAAATCCACTCGACCCGGTCTACTTTGACAACCTTACCCCCCGCAGCCCACGATGGCGCCTCCTTGCGCGGCACGTAATCCGTGTTCTTGACATAGACCACCTTGCTGCCGGGTATCCACTCATCCTTCACGAACTTGAACGGGCCGGAACCGGTCGCATCCGAGATGTTCTGCAGCGGGTCTGTCTTGGCGATGCGTTCCGGCATAATGAACGGAACGTTCGACGATAGTTTGCCGAGCGCATCCAGGGTGAGCGGAAACGGTTTCTTGAGCTTGAGCTTAAAGGTCTTGTCATTCACCACCGTCCACGACTCGGTTGATTGCGCCAACTTTTGACCGAGCGCATCGCGCTTGGACCAGCGCTCCAAGGACGCAATGCAGTCAGCCGAGCGCACTGGCTGGCCGTCGTGGAACTTGAGCCCATCCCGCAGCGTGAACGTGTAGGTCAGCTTGTCTTTCGAGATATCCCATTTGTCGACCATCTGCGGCTGCACCTTGAACTTGGCGTCGGTCGCAAATAGCGTGTCGTACACCATATAGCCGTGGTTGCGCGTGATGTAGGCCGTGGTCGTAATGGGATCGAGAATGCGCAGATCAGCCTGCGGGATAAATTTCAGAGTCCTTTCCTGCGCGGCCGCTGAACTCGCAGCTAGCGCAAGGGCCAGCATGAATGCGCGAAGCAAAGCGCAATGGAACTTCATGATCTTCTCCCGTACGAGGATTCTTTTGCCAATGTGCCGGCGCCCAGAGCCGACTTTATCGCTGCAATCAATGAAAGTATAGGCCGCCACCACGCGCGGCTGCCAGCCGAACTATGAAGTTCGAGAATCGGTGGCAATTGCAAATTAAGATCTGCATACGCATGACCTTCACGCTGCCGGGTTGCGCGCGCAGTTCATGTTACCGGATAGCCCTTGCCAGCGGCGTTACGTACCGCATGGCCTTGGCTTTTTGCGGTTAACATTTGTGCGGACAGCGCGGATGCGTTTTAATGCGGGCCAGGTGTTTCGGGAGGTATTGGAAGCGGTATGTCTGCGCAACTTAACGTAATCGAACTTACCAGGCAGCTCGTGCGCATGAATACCGTCAATCCGCCGGGCCAGGAAGAACAATGCGCGCGCCATCTAGGTTCATTGTTGGAAAAAAACGGCTTCCACACCAGGTATCACGACTTGGCACCGGGGCGGGCTAGCCTTGTGGCGACCATTGGCGGCCGCGCAGACAAGGCCCCCCTTTGCTTCACCGGACATATCGATACCGTTCCGCTTGGCGCTGCAAAATGGAATATGGATCCGTTCGGCGCCGATACGGAAAGCGGCAAACTGTACGGACGCGGTACCAGCGACATGAAATGTGGCGTGGCCGCTTTTGTCGTTGCATCGCTGAATCTGGCGCCCAGCCTGGAACGTTCACCCGGTCTGGTGTTGGTCATCACGGCGGGCGAAGAAACCGGCTGTGAAGGCGCCTTTCATCTGGCTCATCAGACGGGGGCATTGGGTCGGGCTGGAGCTGTTGTCGTTGGCGAGCCATCGTCCAACTATCCGTTCGTGGGTCATCGCGGTGCCTTCTGGTTGAATGCACGCACGCGCGGCGTTACGGCGCATGGTTCGATGCCGGAAAAAGGCGACAATGCGGTGTTCAAAGCAGCCCGAGCCGTAGCGGTACTGGAGAAATTCCGTTTCAAAAATCCGCCCCACCCCTTGATGGGTCAGGCAACGCTGAACGTTGGCACTATTCGGGGCGGGTTGAATATCAATTCCGTGCCCGACGAGGCTGTGATCGGGATTGATATTCGAACCATACCGAACGTCACGCATGCCGCATTGAAAGCTGAATTGATGCGGCAGCTGGGCAATGAGGTGGAACTGGAAACGCTGCTCGACCTGGAAAGTGTGTTCACGGAGCCGACCAATCCATGGATCCAGGAAGTGTTTGTTGTAATGCGATCCATTCTTGGCAGGGCTTGCGAGCCTCGCGTAGCGACCTACTTCACCGACGCGGCCGCGCTCAATATCGCGTACAACCTTCCACCCACCGTCATTCTTGGGCCGGGCGAAGCGCAGATGGCTCATCAGACCAACGAATATTGCGTTATTGATCGGGTCACGGAAGCAGTTGCGGCCTACGAAGAAATTGCGCGACGCTGGTGTGCAATTTGATACAGGAAGAAGTTTTTTCCGCAAGTCTTCCAACTCAACGCATCGCGTCGTTGCTCGATAGTGGATCGTTGACAGGGGCCGCACAACACGGAACGCTGCATGTCGGCAGCGGCGTCATTGAAGGGCGTCAGGCGACTGTTATTGCAACCGATAGGCAAGCGGCCGGCGGATCCCTGGGAGTCACCGAGGCACAGGCTCTCTCCGCAGTTTTGGAGGAGAGCCATGCAGCGGGACGGGTCGCGATCTTGTGCCTGGACTCCGCTGGCGCAAGACTGGACGAAGGGCTGGCCGCGCTCGGTGCATTCCGCCAACTCTACAGGCATCTGCTTGACCTGCGCCTCGCCGGCTTCCCCATGCTCGCGTTGATAGGGCGGAATTGTTTTGGCGGAGCGAGCATGCT
>DATMZQ010000291.1:0-3017 GCA_035573615.1 Burkholderiales bacterium
GAAAATCGCCATGTATGAATCAGCCAGCAGCGCGCCAATAGTCGACCCGCCCGGCAAATCTGAAAACGTCTCAAAGGCCAGACCCCAGACTGGATTGCTTAAAGCGAGCGCATTGCAAAATGCGATTCTGACAAGCGCCAATTTCTCGATTATCGCCACCGACGAGAAAGGCATCATTCAACTGTTCAACATCGGCGCCGAGCGCATGTTGGGCTATACGGCCGCGGAAGTCGTCAACAAGATCAGCCCGAGCGACATACACGATCCGCAGGAAGTCATGGCGCGCGCCACGGCATTGAGTCTGGAACTCGGAACTTCCATTGCCCCGGGATTCGAGGCGTTGGCATTCAAGGCTTCGCGAGAAATCGAGGACAGCTATGAACTGACTTATATCCGCAAGGATGGCAGCCGCTTTCCGGCTGTCGTATCGATCACGGCGCTGCGGGACGACGACCAGCGCATCATCGGATACCTGCTGATCGGAACTGACAATTCGGTACGCAAGCGCGTCGAGTCGGAACTCAACGAAGCCATGGCGGCCGCCGAGAAAGCGAATCGCGCAAAAACTGACTTTCTGTCCAGCATGAGCCATGAGTTGCGCACGCCGCTTAATGCCATTCTTGGTTTTGCGCAGGTCATGGAATCCGGCGTCCCGCCCCCAACTGCGTCGCAAAAACGCAGCCTCGAGCAAATTCTCAAGGCCGGCTGGTATCTATTGGAGTTGATCAACGAAATACTGGACCTGGCGCTCATCGAATCCGGCAAGGCCACTTTATCCCGGGAGCCGGTTTCACTGGCCGAGGTCATGCTGGAATGCCGTGCGATGATCGAGCCGCAGGCGCACTCTCGCGAAATCCGCATGACGTTTCCAACATTTGAAAGCGCCTGCTTCGTCAATGCCGACCGCACACGCATCAAGCAGGTCATGATCAATCTTCTTTTCAACGCCATCAAGTACAACAAGCCGGGAGGCTCGGTTTCGGTGGAGTACAGTTTGTCCCAGGATTCCGTTCGTATTAACGTGCGCGACACGGGCGTGGGCCTTGCGCCGGAACAACTGTCTCAGCTATTTCAGCCTTTCAACCGATTAGGAAAGGAACGAAGCACAATCGAAGGCACGGGCATCGGCCTGGTGGTGACCAAGCGGCTGGTGGAGCTCATGGGCGGAACGATCGGTGCGGATAGTACTGTCGGCGTGGGGAGTGTGTTCTGGATCGAAATGGCGGTGACGGTCGCTCCCCAGCTTGTGCGGAACGGGGCCGAACCTGTGTCATTGGAACGGCCGTTACCCATGACAGGGGCGCCAATGCGCACGCTGCTATATGTAGAAGACAATCCCGCCAATCTGGAACTGGTGGAGCAGCTGATTGCCCGCCGACCCGAATTGCGCCTTCTGAGCGCGGCCGACGGGAATCAGGGAATAGAATACGCGCGCACTTACCGGCCGGAAGTCATCCTGATGGATATTAATCTGCCCGGCATCAGCGGCCTGGAAGTCATGAAGATCCTGCGGGCAGACGTGCAGACTGCGCATATTCCAATCATTGCCCTGAGCGCGAATGCGGTGCCGCGCGACATCGAAAATGCGCTGGAGGCCGGCTTCTTCAACTATCTGACCAAACCGATCAAGGTCAACCAGTTCATGGATGCCTTGGATGTTGCTCTTATATTTGCACAATCGGTATCGGGGCAGGCGGCACCAGCATGATGATTGCAGAGTCTGAAATTCTTAACGCCAGCATCCTGATCGTCGACGATCAGGAGGTCAACGTGGCCTTGCTCGAACAGATGCTGCAGGAAGCTGGCTACCGCTGCATTGAGTCCACGCAAAATGCCCACGAAGTTTGCGCGCTACATCGCAGGAACCGTTACGACCTCATTCTTCTCGACCTGCAGATGCCTGGCATGGATGGATTCCAGGTCATGGAGAGCCTCAAGACAAATGAAAACGATGACTATCTTCCTGTCCTGGTCATCACCGCCCAGCCGGGACACAAGCTCCGGGCGTTGCAGATCGGAGCGCGAGACTTCGTCAGCAAACCCTTCGACCTCGTTGAAGTAAAAACCCGCATCCGCAACATGCTGGAGGTCAGGCTGCTCTACAAAAAGCTCGAGCACTACAACAACGACCTGGAGCGCACCGTGCTGGAGCGCACGGCGGAGCTGCGCGAGAGCGAAGCCCGCTATCGCAGCCTGACAGAGCTTGCCTCCGACTGGTATTGGGAGCAGGACGAGAGCGGAAACTTTACCAAGGTTTCGGGCCCCGTCCTGGAAATGTTGGGCATCCGCGTGGAAGCCCTGGTCGATGACGCAAACCGCGATGATGTCGCCGGCTGGGATGAGGAGCAACGAAAGAAATTGCAGGCGATCATTGCAGCGCGCCAGCCATTCCTCGATTTTGTTTTCAGCCGCGCAAACAAGGATGGATCGATCCAGAGATTTCAGGTCAGCGGTGAACCGATGTTCAATCGATCATGCGGTTTCATCGGATACCGCGGGATCGGCGTGGAACTCACGCAGAAAATGTAAAACGTGAGCACTCCGCGCGCTGCAATGTTGTTAGCTCCCGGTCTAAGTGAGAACTATCTTCTCGCCGCGGTGCCGCCGGTTGAACTTGCGCGCCTGGCAGGCGAACTCGAACTGGTGCCGCTGGCGCTTGGCGAATTCTCTACGGGCCCGGTGGCCAGTTGCAGCACGCGTATTTTCCGACTACGTCAATCGTATCGATGCACTACGTTACCGAATCGGGTGCGTCCGCGGAAATTGCGGGTGTCGGTAATGAAGGCGTCGTGGGCGTTTCCCTGTTCATGGGAGGAAACACCACGCCGAGTTCGGCCGTCGTGCAAACCGCCGGGCAGGCGTACCGGCTGGAGCGCCGCGTACTGATGGAGGAATTCAATCGCGGGGGTCCATTCCAGAAGTTGCTGCTTCGCTATACGCAGGCACTCATTACGCAGATGTCGCAAACCGCCGTGTGCAACCGCCACCATTCGGTGGAGCAGCAATTGTGCCGCTGG
>DATMZQ010000292.1:0-3044 GCA_035573615.1 Burkholderiales bacterium
GATTCGAGAATTTTCGCGCCGTCTCGAGCAATTGCGGAACCAGTCTGTCCAGCAAGGCCTGGCTGGAGGCGGCCATGCGCCGATAACGCGCGCTGGACCTGATTCCCGCCAGCCGCTCATTGATGCGTTGTGCATCGGCGAACCCCATCGCCTCCAGGCGGGAACGCGATTCATCGGCTGACAACGACAGTAGCCATGGATCGGCCTGGCCGTGCGCCGGACCAGCTTCCTTAACGCCTGCAAATATGGCTTCGAAATGCCGCGAAACTGCGACGCGATGCTCATCCAGTTGCTTGCATAGTGCGGCGTAATCCGTGCATCGCATCATCTCGGCGACGCGCCCGCGGTCTTCTTCTGTGTGCGGGAGAATCTGTGTCTGCTGGTCGTCCAGGTATTGCAGGCGGTGTTCGAGGTCCCGCAAGTACACGTAGGCGGCACGCAATTCCGCAACGGCCGCTGCAGGCAGAATGTTTTTTTCGCCGAGCAGCGCCAGGGCTTTCAGCGTGGACCGCAACCGCAGCGCCGGTTCGCGCCCGCCGCGGATCATCTGGAACACCTGAACGAGAAACTCGATCTCGCGGATGCCGCCTGGACCCAGTTTGATGTTGTCCGCAATCTCACGCTTTTTCGCTTCCTGGCGGATCTGCGCGTGCAAGCTGCGCAAGCTTGCGATCGCGCTATAGTCCAGATGGCGCCGGTAGACGAAGGGCGCAATGACCGCGTCCAGCGCGCCAGTCGCGACGCCGGTGAGACTGCGAGCCTTGACCCAGGCATAGCGTTCCCATTCGCGTCCCTGCGTCGTGAAATATTCCTCCAGCATGTCGAAACTAACGGCCAACGGACCGCTGTCACCATAGGGCCGCAGCCGCGTATCGACCCGGAAAACAAAACCCTGCTCCGTGACTTCTGCGATGGCGCTGATGATCTTGCGCGCAAGGCGGATAAAGAACTCATGATTGGAAATGGATCTTGGCCCGTCAGTGTTGCCCTCTTCCGGGTACGCAAAAACGATATCAATATCCGAAGACACATTAAGTTCCGCGCCGCCAAGCTTCCCCATCGCAATGACGTGCAACTGTTGCACCGCCCCGGAGCTGTTTCGCGACGGATTGCCGAACTCCTCCGCAAGCCAGCGTGAATGATGCAAAACCGCCGTCGCAAGCGAAAGCTCCGCCAATGCAGTTACGGTCGCGACCACCTCATCCAGGCCGCTGCGCCCTTCGAGGTCGCGGGTGATGACGTTCAGCATGACCGCTTTGCGTAGCTGCCGCAGAGCGGCCTGCAAAGTACGCTCGTCCGCGTACTGATCAGCGAGCTGCGTGCGCATCCATTCCACCCCGAGTACCCGGTCCAGCGGGACACTGGACGGCAGAGTTGGTTCGGCGCAGAGCAAATCACGCACGTAGCGCGACAGCCGCGACGCGCGAGTCAATGCCGGGTGATCAGTCGGTAAGTCAGTAGAGAGCATGCGTCGTTGGTTTAGAATGTGCGCTCGATCAGCAGCGGCTCTTGGCAGGGGCGCCGGCGTCAACGGCTCCGGCGAACGGCCGTTACACGGGTGCCGCGGATACGATGGATGTCTGAGTTGCGTCCGCGTATCTTAACTGAACAGCGTAGTGCAACGTTTGTAAAGCGCCCGACCGTGTACCTCAAACATTCCTTTACCTTCCTGAAGCACGGTTCTCTGTGGACCTATCGAGTCGCAACGCTGTCGGTCCTGGCCACGGGGCTGCTTTTTTTATCGCTGGTTCTCGGGTTGCGCTACTACCTGTTGCCGCATATCGACGAGTATCGTGAACCGATCGCCCGGGCGATCAGCGCTTCGATTGGCCAACGCGTCACCATCGGTTCACTGAGCGGCAGCTGGCAAGGCTATCGCCCTGAAATGAGCCTGATGGACGTCGAGGTCCTCGGTGCGGACGGCAGCGTCGCACTGGCTTTCGAGCGCGTCACCACCGTGCTGTCCTGGCTGTCGCTGGTGTCGGCTGAGTTGCGCTTTGATTCTCTGGCGGTCTACGGGCCGGCGCTCGAAGTCAAGCGCGACGCTAGCGGCGTGATCTGGATTGCTGGCGTTGCGCTCAAGCCTCAGCAAAATTCGGGTGATGGATTCGGTAACTGGCTTCTGGCACAGCGCCAGGTCCTCGTGCGCGATGCCGCCATTGTCTGGCTCGACGAGATGCGCGGTGCCCCAAGGCTGCCTTTCGACAAGGTCGACTTCCGGCTTGACCGTGATGGCGCCATACATCGCTTTGGTGTGACTGCGATGCCACCCTCGCACGTTGCATCGCCATTCGCTGCACGCGGCCAGTTTGTCGGCAGCGACCTCAGTGACTTGCCATCGTGGAAAGCGAAGGTCTATGCCGAGCTGGACTATGCAGACCTGGCGGCGGCACAGACCTGGATACCGGTTCCGCTGGAGCTGTCCAGCGGTGTCGGTTCATTGCGCGTGTGGCTGGAACTGAACGGCGCGCGTCTGGGCGCGGCCAGCGCAGATATCAGGTTGACCAATGTCAAAACGCGACTGGCTGCCGATCTTCCCGAACTCGCATTGTCGGAAGTGCAGGGAAGGCTGGACTGGACGCAAAGCGGTGATCGCACCGAATTCAGCGCGACTTCGCTTGCCATTACTGTTGCGGGCGGCCCGAGGCTGGTACCGATGCAGGCCACTTATGCCTATTCGGCACCGGCAGGCGTGATACGCCATGCCGACATGCATTTGTCCAATCTCGATCTCGCGGCAGTGGCCAGTCTGGCCGAGTTCCTGCCCATCGACGATGCGCTGCGCAGCAAGCTGGCACGCACGGCCCCGGCCGGTAATGTGCAAGACGCGGTCTTATCCTGGGACGGGGAATGGGGCACGGGGCAACCCTATACGGCAAGAGCAAAATTTAGCAATGTCTCGGCGGGCCCAGATGGAGCGTTCCCCGGCTTGCATGGTGTGAGCGGTCAGTTCGTCGCGGATGAGCGTGGCGGAACGGCCTCGCTTACAGTATCCAAAGGCGGTTTTGCGCTGCCGAGCGTATTCGCTGAGACGATTCCGATCG
>DATMZQ010000293.1:0-5334 GCA_035573615.1 Burkholderiales bacterium
GGGCCTCGCGCCCGATGAATTCGCCGGCTTTACCATGACTTTGATGCGCATGTTGGCCTTTGTTCCGATGGAGGCTGGAGGCAGCGTTCCTACCGGCGTATCAAATCGGCCGCAGGCCGGTGCCAAGGCCAGGCCTGCGCCAGATTCTGTGGCGAGGAGCGTTACAACGGCAGTGCCGGACCAGGTAGTACCGCCGAACAGGAGTCTGGAGCGCGCCGCCGCACCTGCATCGCCGCTGCTTCCGGCGATGGAGCAGCCTGCGCAACCCGCTCGGGACCCGACGATCGGTGAGCAGCTGTCCGACTGGAGGAATCTGGTGGGCCGCATCAAAGTAGGCGGCATGGCGCGCATGCTGGGCGACAATTGTGAATTCCAGTCCCTGCAAGGTGACAAGGTGGAACTCGTCGTGCCGGAGGCACACAAACACTTGCTCGAAAAAGCCTACACGGAAAAATTGCAATCAGCGCTCGCCGAGTATTTCGACTGCAAGCTGCGGCTGCGTATTTCGATCGGGGGCAGCGGCAAGACACCCGCCGAAATTGAAAATCAGGAGCGCCAGGTCAAACTCGCCCAAGCCATCCAGTCGATCGATGCTGATCCGTTCGTACGCGAACTGGTCGAGAATTTTGATGCCCGGATCAGGGATACTTCCATAAAACCGGTTTAGTTCAAGGATAAGCACATGATGAAAGGTCAGCTCGCCGGCCTCATGAAACAGGCCCAGCAAATGCAGGAAAATTTGAAGAAGGCGCAGGATGAAATTGCCGCGATGGAAATTGAAGGGCAAGCCGGTGCCGGCATGGTCAAAGTAACGATGACCGGACGCCATGATGTCAAACGCGTAAGCATCGATCCGAGTCTGATGGGCGATGACAAAGATATGCTCGAGGATCTCATTGCAGCCGCAATCAATGATGCCGTGCGCCGCGTGGAATCCATGACGCAGGAGAAGATGGGCGGCTTGACGTCGGGCTTCGGGTTACCGCCCGGCATGAAGCTGCCGTTCTAGTAAAACAGTAAATGGTGAATAGTGAAAGGTGTAAACATTGCGGCAGGACTGTTTGCAGTTCACCGATCACCGTTTGCCGACCACCGTTCACCCCCCAATGAAAACGCCGTCCACCGTCGAAGAACTGATCGAAGCTCTGCGCTGTCTGCCCGGCGTCGGGCCGAAATCGGCGCAGCGCATGGCTTTTCACCTGCTGCAACGCGATCAGCCCGGTGCGCAGCGGCTCGGACGCGCGCTGGAGCAGGCACTGTCGAAAGTCAGGCATTGCGAACGTTGCAATAACTTTACGGAGCAGGTGGTGTGCGAGTTGTGCAGTTCGCCGCGCCGCGACTCGACCTCGCTGTGCGTAGTCGAGACGCCGGCCGATCTGCTGATGATGGAACAGGCGCAGGCTTATGACGGCATGTATTTCGTGTTAATGGGCCGGCTCTCGCCGCTCGATGGCGTCGGACCAAAGGACATTCACGTCGATCGCCTGGTCAAGAGGGCATTGGACGGCATCGTGCAGGAAACCATTCTCGCGACCAATTTCACCGTCGAAGGAGAAGCCACTGCGCATTATTTGGGTGAATTACTCGGCACGCGCGGCATGAAAGTTTCGCGCATTGCACGCGGACTTCCAGTTGGTGGCGAGCTGGAGCACGTCGACAGCGGCACCCTGGCACAGGCGATCATAGAGCGGAGGGCGTTCTGATGGCCGCCGAATCCGGGGCAAAGGCTTCTTCGCGCAGGTCTTCGCCGCGACGCGCGCCGAAGAGTACGCCGCCGGTCGCCAAGGGATCGAGAAGGCCGGCACGGCCGGTGGCAAAGCGTGATCTTGCGGTGCCGCCCATGTTGCCTGCACCTGCTCCGGCTGTGCCGCGTTCCCAGAAATTGCAGAAGGTACTGGCGCAATCCGGGCTGGGCTCGCGGCGTGCAATGGAAGAAGTCATCAAGGCCGGCAAAGTGAAGGTAAATGGAGAACCGGCCGCACTCGGCACGCGCGTGACTACCGAGGATATGATCCAGGTCGGACGCCGGCAGATCAAATTCAAAGTCACTTCGCGGCTGCCACGGGTAATTATTTATCACAAGATGGATGGAGAAATCGTCAGCCGCGATGATCCGCAGGGTCGCCGCAGCGTGTTCGAAAAACTGCCCGTCATACGCAGTGCCAAATGGATTGCGGTGGGCCGCCTCGATTTCAATACCGGGGGGTTATTGATTTTTACCACTTCTGGTGAGTTGGCCAACCGGTTGATGCATCCCCGCTTTGAAGTTGAGCGCGAATACGCCGTGCGCTTGTTCGGTGCACTATCACCTGCGCACGTGCAGGAACTCAAGACCGGCGTGCGGCTTTCCGATGGTGACGCCAGGTTCGAAGTGCTGGACGATCAGGGCGGCGAAGGCCGCAACCGCTGGTATCGCGTGGTATTGAAGGAGGGCAGGAACCGGGTTGTGCGCCGCATGTTCGAAGCGCTGGGATTGCAGGTCAGCCGGCTGATGCGTGTACGCTTCGGTATCGTGACCTTGCCGCCAAGACCCAAGCGCGGCAACTGGATCGAACTCAAGGAAGCAGAGATCAGCAAATTGCTTGAATGGGCCGGCAGTCCAGCTGAAGCGGCCGACGATGACCTCAGAGTGGCAGATCCTCCGCGCCCAGCAGAAAGACCAAGTCGCCACCGCCCGAGGTCTCCAGCCAGATAAATGGCAGGCGCGGGAAGGTTTGCTCCAGTGCCTCGCGGTTATGGCCAATCTCCATGATCAACAATCCGCGCTCGGTCAGATGTACGCGCGCCTGTTCCAGCACGCGGCGCACGAAATCGAGGCCGTCCTGACCTCCAGCGAGCGCCATGACAGGCTCCGCGCGATATTCCGGCGGTAAACGCGCCATTGTCTTCTGGTTGACGTATGGCGGGTTGCAAACGATCAAGTCGTAGCGCCCTGCGAGCCCGGCAAACAAATCGCCGCGGGTGAGGTGCACCCGGTCGCGTAAATCATATTCGGCTATGTTTGTCTCGGCGACGGATAGTGCATCGGCCGACAGATCGGTCGCATCGACTCGTGCGTTTGGAAAGGCAAGTGCCAGCAGGATGGCCAGACAACCCGATCCAGTGCACAAGTCCAGTGCGCTTGCGATGGTTTGCTCATCGACAACCCATGGATGCAAGCGCTCGGGCAACAGTTCGGCAATGTAGGAACGCGGTACGATAGTGCGCTCGTCCACGTAAAATCGGCATTCCCCAAGCCACGCTTCACGCGTCAGGTAAGCAGCCGGAATACGCTCATCGACCCGTCTGCGGACGATGTGCTCCAGCGCATTGATTTCGTCGCGGGTCAATGGACGGTCGAGTACCGAGTCCAGCTCGTGGAGCGGCAAATTGAGCGTATGCAACAGCAGGTACGCGGCTTCGTCGCGCGCATTGCTGCTGCCATGGCCGAAATGCAACCCGGTATTCCTGAAACGATCAACCGTGAGATTCAACCAGTCGCGAACCTTGTTCGGTCCGCGCCCGGCTTCAGCGGCCATTCAATATGTCGGCGAGCGCCAATCGGTAGATTTGGGACAGCGCTTCCAGATCCGCCAATGCGATATGCTCGTTGAGTTTATGGATCGATGCGTTTATCGGCCCGAGTTCCACGATTTCGCGGCAAATATCAGCGATGAAGCGGCCGTCCGAAGTTCCGCCACTGGTGGACAACTCAGGCGTGTAGCCCACCACAGTTTGCACTGCTCGCGACAAAGTCTCCACGAGTTTGCCCTTGGGGGTCAGAAACGGCTGACCGGAGAGCGACCATGTCAATGCATAGTCGAGGCCATGGCGGTCGAGTACTTCATGTACGCGCGCTTTGAGCGTCTCGGCGGTGCTGGCCGTGGAGAACCTGAAATTAAACGACACGCGCAACTCGCCCGGAATCACATTTGTGGCACCCGTGCCGGCAGTGATGTTAGAAACTTGCCAGGTGGTCGGCGGAAAATATTCGTTGCCATCGTCCCATTTTGCTGCCGACAGTTCGGATAGCGCTGGCGCGAACTCATGAATGGGATTGCGCGAGAGGTGTGGATAGGCGATATGTCCCTGGATACCGCGCACCATGAGTTCGCCAGACAGCGAGCCACGGCGTCCATTTTTCATCGTGTCACCGAGCCGGGAGACTGACGATGGTTCACCGACAATGCAGTAATCGATAGTCTCGCCACGCGTGCGCAACGCATCGACCACCTTGACGGTGCCGTCCACGGCAACGCCTTCCTCATCAGATGTGATCAGTAACCCGATTGAACCCGGATGCTGCTTATGCTGACCCAGATAGGCTTCGACGGCGGTAACGAAGGCCGCGATTGAGCACTTCATGTCCGCGGCGCCGCGCCCATACAAATATTCATCGCGCACCGTGGGCACAAATGGATCGGAGTGCCATTGTGCAAGCGGCCCGGTTGGAACGACGTCGGTGTGTCCCGCGAAACAAATTACAGGCGCGCTGTTGCCGTGACGCGCCCACAGGTTATCGACGTCGCCAAAACGCAGGTGTTCGATCGTGAAACCGAGTTGGCTCAGGCGCTGCGCCAACAGTTGCTGGCAACCTGCATCATTCGGCGTAATCGAAACGCGCGAAATCAGTTCGCGGGCGAGATTCAGCGTCGGGGATGCACTGACCGATTGCGTAGCTTCGGCTCTGTCAGCTCTTTTCGTCATCCACATTCAGCTTGATCTCGTTGAACGAATAACCGATGCCGGGCTTGATACTGACGCGTCCGGTCGGACTTTCTCCAAGTTTGCCGGCTGCCTTTTGTTCAAAGTTGTTGATGAGCCAGGACAGGTTCGTCGACGAATCTGAATTCTTCAGGGCTTCATCTTTTGACACCGTGCCGGACATGTAAAGCTCGAACAACGCGTGCTCAAATGTCTTCGAGCCCGGGGACAGACTTTGTTCCATGGCTTCGCGTATCTGGTCGATTTCGCCTTTCTTGATCAGTTCAGCGATATGCTTGGTATTGAGCATGACTTCGACCGCTGCCACCAGCGTGCCGTCGTTTGCCTTGACCAGGCGCTGCGAAATGATCGCGCGCAGGCTGATGGAAAGATCCGACAGCAGCGAAGTACGGGCATCGTACGGAAAAAAGTTGATGATCCGATTCAGCGCGTGGTAACTGTTGTTGGCGTGCAGCGTCGAGATGCAAAGGTGGCCGGTCTGTGCATAGAGGAGTGCATGCTGCAGCGTCTCCCGGTCGCGGATTTCTCCGATCATCATCAGGTCGGGTGCCTCACGCATGGCATTGACCAGCGCATTTTCGTAGGTCCTGGTATCGGTGCCGACTTCCCGTTGATTGATGACGCATTTGT
>DATMZQ010000294.1:0-15704 GCA_035573615.1 Burkholderiales bacterium
TTCCTGACTGCGCTGCTCATGGCATTGCCGCTGGCTGGCAGGCAAATCACCATCGAAGTACTCGGTGAATTGATATCGAAGCCTTATATCGACATCACACTCAACTTGCTGTCGCGGTTTGGTGTGAATGTTCAGCGTGAAGGCTGGGCCAGTTTCAAGATTCCGGCAAAGAGCAAACTGGTCAGTCCAGGCGAGATCTTCGTCGAAGGCGACGCCTCAAACGCGTCGTATTTTCTTGCAGCAGGCGCGATCGGCGTTGGGCCCGTGCGCGTGGAAGGCGTGGGCAGTTCGAGCATTCAGGGCGATGTCGGTTTCGCCAATGCGCTCGCGGTAATGGGAGCGCAAATTTCCATGGGCGAACACTGGATTGAATCATCCGCACCTTCGAGCGGACGTCTGCGTGCTTTCGATCTCGATTTGAACGCCATACCCGACGCGGCCATGACATTGGCGGTGGCCGCGTTATTCGCGCAAGGCACAAGCCGGCTGCGCAACATCGGCAGCTGGCGGGTGAAGGAAACCGATCGAATCGCAGCCATGGCCAAGGAGTTGCGCAAGCTGGGCGCGAATGTTGAAGAAGGTGCGGATTTCCTGACTGTCACGCCTCCGACTGACTCATCTCTCACCAACGGAGCGGTTATCGACACTTACGATGATCACCGGATGGCCATGTGCTTTTCGCTCGCAGCGCTTGGAAAAGTCATGGTGCGCATCAATGATCCGAATTGCGTCGCAAAAACCTTTCCTGACTACTTCGAACGCTTCGCCGAGGTGACGTGGAATTCCTCCACGCCAGTAATTGCGATTGACGGGCCGTCTGCTTCCGGCAAAGGCGTGGTGGCGCAGCGAGTCGCGGAACACTTGGGGTTTCATTATCTCGATAGCGGCGCGTTATACAGGCTCGTTGCTTTCAACGCGTTGCGGGAAAATGTGCGGTTGAACGACGAAAAACGACTGGGCGAAATTGCGCGCGGTCTTCCTGCACGCTTCAAAGGCGGTCGGATCCTGTTGCATGAAGAGGACGTAACGAATGCGATCCGGACTGAAACTGTTGCCGCCGCTGCCTCAGAGGTTGCACCAATTGTCATGGTTCGCCAGGGACTTAAGCAAAGGCAACAAGCCTTCCGCCGGCCCCCGGGGCTGGTTGCAGAGGGACGCGATATGGCATCCGTAGTGTTCCCGGACGCGTTACTGAAGGTCTTTCTGACCGCCTCTGCCGAAGAACGCGCCGATCGTCGCTATAAACAGTTGATAGAAAAAGGGTTCGATGCTAACCTGACCACCCTTTTGCAGGACATCCGCCAACGCGACGCGCGCGATAGTGAGCGTAGCGTGGCACCCCTGCAGAAGAGCGTTGACGCACAAATTATTGATACCACTGGGCTTTCGGTAGAACAAGTGGTTGCCCGGATACTCCAGTGGTTCGGATCGGCGTTACGCAAGGCCCCATCCCGCTGAACGATTCACCCGCATCTGCTGGATTCTGCAGCAGCAACGCAGGGAGGTTTTTCCGCTGTTGATGGGTAGATAAACCAACCCGTTAAATGCAACGGTATTTCCGCGAGTCCAACCCTTTGCTCATGAAAAACGAATCCGCAGCTCCCGCTTCCCCGATCAACGAGAATAGTTTCGCCGCGCTGTTTGAAGAAAGTCTTTCGCGGCAGGAAATGCGTGCGGGAGAAGTCATCACGGCCGAAGTTGTCCGAATAGACCAGAACTTCGTTGTCGTCAATGCCGGTTTGAAGTCCGAGAGTTTTATCTCGGCGGACGAATTCAGAAACGACCGTGGCGAGGTCGAAGTCAATGTTGGAGATTACGTCACAGTCGCCATCGAAGCGCTTGAGGACGGCTACGGTGAAACCCGTCTGTCCCGTGAGAAAGCGAAGCGCCTCGCAGCGTGGCATGACCTCGAGAAAGCCATGGAAGAGGGCACGCTGGTCCAGGGCCTCGTGAATGGCAAGGTCAAAGGTGGGCTTACGGTCATGGTCAACGGGATCCGCGCTTTTCTTCCCGGCTCGCTGGTTGATATCCGTCCGGTGAAGGACACCAACCCCTACGAAGGCAAACAACTCGATTTCAAGGTTATCAAGCTCGATCGCAAGCGCAACAACGTAGTGGTTTCGCGCCGCGCGGTTCTCGAGCAGACTCAGGGCGCTGAACGCGATGCACTGCTTGCCAGCCTGCAAGAAGGCGCAGTAGTCAAAGGCATCGTCAAGAACATTACCGACTATGGCGCGTTTGTCGATCTTGGCGGCATAGACGGCCTGCTGCATATCACGGATCTCGCGTGGCGCCGTGTCAAGCATCCTTCGGAAGTACTCAATGTCGGCGACGAAGTCACCGCAAAGATCCTGAAATTCGACCAGGAGAAAAATCGGGTATCCCTCGGCCTGAAGCAGCTTGGCGAAGATCCGTGGGTCGGTCTGTCCCGACGCTACCCGACGGGTACTCGTTTGTTCGGCAAGGTTTCAAATTTGACTGACTACGGAGCGTTCGTCGAAATCGAGCAGGGAATTGAAGGACTGGTCCACGTTTCCGAAATGGATTGGACCAATAAGAACGTTCATCCCTCGCGCGTTGTTCAACTGGGGGATGAGGTCGAAGTAATGATTCTTGAGATTGACGAAGACCGCCGCCGTATCTCGCTGGGCATGAAACAGTGCAAACCCAATCCCTGGGACGAATTTGCTTCGAATGCCAAAAAAGGCGATAGAGTTCGCGGCCAGATCAAATCCATTACCGACTTCGGGATTTTCATCGGCTTGCAGGGCGGCATCGACGGTTTGGTGCACTTGTCTGATCTGTCATGGAGCGTCCCCGGCGAAGAAGCCGTGCGAAATTACAAGAAGGGCGACGAAGTTGAGGCGATGGTTGTATCCATCGATGTCGAGCGGGAGCGTATTTCCCTCGGTATAAAGCAACTCGAAGGCGATCCATTCACCAACTTTGTGGCCGGGCATGACAAAGGCAGCATGGTTGATGGTGTCGTGAAGTCAATAGATGCCAAGGGCGCTGTCGTTCAGCTTGATGTCGACGTCGAGGGATATCTGCGTGCTTCAGAGTTGGCGCGAGACCGTGTCGAGGACATCCGTACCCACCTCAAAGAGGGGGACAAGGTCAATGCGATGATCATCAACATCGATCGCAAGAACCGCAACATCAACCTTTCGATCAAGGCCAAGGATGCGGCCGACGAGTCTGAGGCCATGCAAAAACATGCTTCGGACAGCGCGTCGAATGCCGGCACGACGAATCTCGGTGCTTTGCTCAAAGCCAAGCTGGATAACAAGAATTCTGCGCAATAGGAAGCGCCATGACCAAGTCGGAGCTGATAGCCAAGCTGGCGGCACATTTCCCCCAGCTGGTCGCAAGCGATGCCGAGCTTGCGGTGAAAATGATCCTGGACGCGATGGCCAAAAGCCTGTCCCAGGGGCATCGAATCGAGATCCGGGGCTTCGGGAGTTTCGGGCTGAACTACCGCCCGCCTCGCGTGGGGCGCAATCCAAAGTCTGGCGATAAAGTACATGTTCCGGCCAAGTATGTGCCACATTTCAAGGCGGGCAAGGAACTGCGCGAACGCGTGGACTTCAAGAGCCAGTAAGGCAGGCGGCATTGTGCTTCACGGCCAAACCAGACAGGCGGCATATCGCGAGATCGTGCCGCTTTTTTTTGCCTGATCTCGATGCACCATTCCCCTTGGGATGATTTTGCGCATGCGCTATCTTTCGTGGGCTTTTCGGCTGCTGTTATTCATTCTGTTATTGGGTTTTGCGCTGAAGAATTCCGATCCGGTGAGCGTGCGCTTCTATCTGGGCGCCCGGTGGGATGCACCGCTGGCGCTCGTTGCGTTCGTGTTTTTCGGGATGGGCGCAGCAGCCGGTGTGGCGGCGTGCTTCATTTATATTTACCGCTTGCGCGGCGAAATCCTGCAGTTGCGCAAGGAACTGCGTGCGAAGATAGCCGCGCCCGAAGACGCGCTTTGAATCGGGTTGCGGCTGGCACGCATTCAGTATCCGGACCGTGCCATGGAATTTGAGTTTTGGTGGCTTCTCGGATTTCCATTGTTTTTCGCCTTCGGCTGGCTTGCTGCGCGCATTGACATCAAGCAGTTGGTCTCCGAATCCCGCTCCCTGCCGCTGTCCTACTTCAAGGGCCTCAATTTCCTGCTCAATGAGCAGCCGGACAAGGCCATTGAGGCCTTCATCGAGCTGGTAAAAGTAGACCCGCAGACCATTGAACTGCATTTCGCGCTAGGGAGCCTGTTTCGCCGTCGTGGCGAAGTCGAACGCGCGATCCGCATGCACGAAAACCTGCTGGAACGGGCGGATCTGGCACCCGAACAGAAGATGACCGCCTTGTACGAACTTGCGCAGGATTATCTCAAGGCAGGATTGCTGGACCGGGCAGAAGAATTGTTTGCCAAACTAAAAGGAACGCTATACGAACAGCAGGGACTGAAATTTTTGCTTGAGATTTTCGAGCAGGAGAAAGACTGGAGCAAGGCCATTGAAACGTCGCGCAAGATGGATTCCGTTTCGGGACAGTCCAGCGCGAAAGACATTGCGCATTTCTACTGCGAACTGGCCGCCGTGGAGATCACGCATTCGCGTTGGGATCAGGCGCGCGATTATCTCAGCGAAGCATTGAGTGTAAACCGCCGCTGTGCGCGCGCAAACATCCTGCTGGGCGATACGGAAATGGGCGAAGGGCGTCCCGCCGCCGCGATCGAATATTGGAAAGCGCTCGAGAGCCAGAATCCGGCCTATATTGCCTTGGTGGCTGAAAAAATATTGGCGGCATATCGCAGCCTCGGTCGCGATGAGGAAGGTTTGCAACTGCTGCGCGGCTACCTGACCAATTATCCATCGCTTGATTTACTCAATGTGATCTTCCAGGGCGAACTGGACCATCTCGGACCGGAGCATGCTTACCGCCTGGTGCGCAATGAACTGGCCCGCAATCCCACTCTCCTGGGCCTGGACAAGTTGCTGGAAGCACAGTTGCTGGAAGCGCCGGTCGAGCGGCGTCACGAACTGCAGCTAATCAAAAACCTCGTGCACCAGCATACCCGCAGTCTTGCGCTGTATCGCTGCGAAAGTTGCGGATTCAAGGCACGCCAGTTCTATTGGCATTGTCCAGCGTGCAACCGCTGGGAGACCTATCCGCCGCGGCGAACGGAAGAAAGGGAATTCGGCGCATGAATTCGCGGATTATTGTTGCGCTTGACTATGCCGACGCCAGGTCCGCGACGGCACTGGTCGATCGTCTGAATCCGGCAGCCTGCAAACTGAAAATCGGCAAAGAGCTGTTTACCGCCGCAGGACCGTCGTTTGTGGCCATGATCGCGCAGCGTGGGTTCGAGATATTTCTCGACCTCAAATTTCACGATATCCCGAATACCGTGGCACAAGCCTGCAAGGCAGCCGCGCAATTGGGGGTCTGGATGATCAATGTCCACGCCCTCGGTGGCAGGGCGATGATGAATGCCGCTCGCGAAGGCATCGAGTCTGCAGCACACAAACCCAAGGTGATTGCGGTCACCGTGCTGACCAGCATGGCGGAAACCGATCTGCGCGAGGTGGGGATCGACTCGAATCCCACGGCGGAAGTCATGAGGCTCGCCGAACTGGCAAGCGACTGTGGGCTGGACGGCGTGGTATGTTCGGCTTGGGAAGCATCGGCCATTCGAGACCAGCTGGGCAGTCGTTTTTTGCGCGTTACTCCGGGGATCCGCTTGCCCGAAGAAGCGGCAGACGACCAAAAGCGCATCATGACGCCGCAACTCGCCATTCGCTCAGGCTCCAGTTATCTGGTCGTTGGCCGATCCGTTACCCGTTCCACCGATCCACTTGCGGTACTCGCGCGAATAAATGGCGAGATTTCGGTACCGGAGGTACAACAGTGAAAATTACGGTCATCGGCACCGGCTACGTTGGTTTGGTATCGGGCGCCTGTTTTGCCGATCTCGGCAATGATGTGGTTTGCCTTGACGTTGACGATAAAAAGATCGCTCAACTTAAAAGCGGTGGCATTCCGATTTATGAGCCAGGACTGCAGCAACTGGTCAATCACAATGTGGCGGCAGGGCGCTTGCGTTTTACCACGGACGTTGAAGAAAGCGTGACCCATGGGGCCGTGCAGTTCATTGCGGTAGGCACTCCGTCCGATCAGGACGGTTCTGCCGATATGCGCTATGTCCTGGCGGCTGCGCGCGGCATCGGGCGTACCATGACCGAATATCGCGTCATTGCAAACAAATCGACGGTTCCCGTTGGCACGTCAGAGCGAGTGCGTTCCGCAATTGCCGAGGAACTCAAAAAACGCAGCCTGGACCTGCCGTTTAGCGTGGTATCGAATCCTGAGTTTCTCAAGGAGGGCGCCGCAGTTGGCGACTTCATGCGGCCGGACCGGATCGTCGTCGGCAGTTCGGATGAACGCGCAACCCAGTTGATGCGCCAGCTCTACACCCCGATTCTGCGCAACCATGACCGCATCTTGATCATGGATCCCCGTTCTGCGGAGTTGACCAAATACGCCGCGAACGCGATGCTGGCCACGCGCATCTCGTTCATGAATGAACTGGCCAACCTGGCTGAAAAACTGGGGGCCAATATTGAATCGGTGCGTCATGGCATCGGTTCCGATCAGCGCATCGGGTATCACTTTCTGTACGCCGGAGTCGGTTACGGTGGTTCCTGTTTCCCCAAAGACATCCAGGCGCTGCAGCACACGGCCGGGGAATATGGAGTGCAGTTGACGATCGTCGATTCGGTTGAAAAAGCCAACCGCACCCAAAAGCAGCGCATTCTCGAGAAGGTGCGCAGTCGCTTCGGAGAACAGTTGGATGGGCGCCGGTTCGCGATCTGGGGATTATCGTTCAAGCCGAATACCGATGACATGCGGGAGGCGCCCAGCCGCGTAATCATCAATGGACTGCTTGCGCGAGGAGCCAGCATCACCGCTTACGATCCGGTCGCGATGGAAGAGGCAAAAAAGATTTTCGCAAAAGAATCTGGTGTTCGTTTTGCAAGCTCGACGGTCGGCGCACTCGACGGCGCCGATGCACTGATTATCGTCACGGAATGGAAGGAGTTCCGCAGCCCCGATTTCGAGGACATGAAATATCGCCTGAAGTCGCCGGTGGTGTTTGACGGACGCAACCTTTACGATCCGGCCATGATGCGCGACGCGGGAATCGAGTATTTTTCCGTAGGCCGGCCGCAGTGATCGGCCGCGAAGCCGTCAAGAGGGCGCGAGTGCTCGTCGTCGGCGACGTCATGCTGGACCGTTACTGGTTTGGCGAGGTGGAGCGCATCTCGCCGGAAGCGCCGGTGCCGGTCGTGAAGGTGGGGCGCACCGAGGAAAGACTTGGTGGTGCGGCGAATGTAGCGCGCAATATCGTTGCCGTAGGCGCTGCTGCAGGACTGTTATCCGTAGTAGGCGAAGATGAAGCAGCAGCTTGCATCCAGTCGCTCGTTAAAGCAGACGGTATCGATGCCCAGTTGCACCGGGATCCAGCGCTGCATACGACCATCAAGTTGCGGGTTATCGGGCGGCAGCAGCAACTGTTGCGTATCGATTTTGAGACCGAACCAGGACATGAAGTGCTCATGTCCAAGCTCGCTGACTTTGAAGCCCGGCTGAAGAATGCCGACCTGGTGATCCTGTCGGATTATGGCAAAGGCGGACTCAAGCACATCGAGCGCATGATTTCCGCGGCACGTGCGGCCGGAAAGGCAGTCCTCGTCGACCCGAAGGGCGACGATTATTCACGGTATCGGGGCGCAACATTGCTTACGCCAAACCGGTCTGAATTCCGTGAAGTCGCCGGGCGCTGGAAAAATGAAGAAGACATGACCGAACGCGCCAACAAGCTACGTGCGGAACTGGGTTTGGATGCGTTACTGATTACCCGAAGCGAGGAAGGCATGACGCTGTACCGGCAAGGGGAGCGTCTGCATGTTCCCGCAGTAGCGCGTGAAGTGTACGATGTCAGCGGTGCGGGCGATACGGTGATTGCCGTTCTGGGTGTCATGCTGGCAGCGGGTGCAGGTTTTGCCGACGCTGTTTCTTTCGCCAACAAGGCAGCAGGAATTGTGGTCGGCAAACTGGGCACCGCAGTCGTTCATCCCGAAGAACTTTTCCACTGAAGCGCAAAGATGTATATCGTCGTTACCGGCGCTGCCGGCTTCATCGGTTCCAACCTTGTCAAGGCGCTGAATGCGCGCGGGGAAACGAACATTCTGGCGGTCGACAATCTAAGCCGCGCCGAGAAATTTCGTAATCTGGTGGACTGCGAGATAGCGGATTATCTTGATAAAGAACATTTCCGGGCCGCGCTGGATGCAGGCTCGTTCGATGGCGAAATCGTTGCTGTCCTGCACCAGGGTGCCTGCTCGGATACGATGCAGACCGATGGGCGCTACATGATGGACAATAATTTCCATTATTCCTCCGACTTGCTGGCGTATTGCCAGTCGGAATCCGTGCCGCTGATTTACGCGTCGTCCGCATCGGTGTACGGCGCCGGTCCAATATTCAAGGAAGGTCGCGCCAATGAAAGGCCGCTGAATATCTATGGATACTCAAAATTCCTGTTCGATCAGCTGGTGCGGCGGCGCTGGGAGGACAATAGTGCGCAGGTGGTGGGATTGCGGTATTTCAACGTCTATGGTCCACGCGAAACGCACAAAGGCAGGATGGCGTCCGTTGCCATGCATTGCTTCGATCAATTTCGCGAAGGCGGCAAAGTAAAGCTTTTCGAAGGCAGCGGAGGATACGCAGCTGGCGAGCAGCGCCGCGATTTCATATCGGTGGATGATGTCGTCAACGTCAATCTTCATTTCCTGGATCATCCCGCACAGTCCGGCATATTCAACTGCGGAACAGGCGCATCGCAGACGTTCAACGATGTGGCCGCTGCCACTATCAATGCTTTGCGCGTTGCCGAAGGAAAGAACGAGATGGCGATTGCTGAACTGCAAGCGCAAGGCCTCGTGGAATATGGGCCTTTTCCTCCGGCGCTCAAGGACAAGTATCAAAGCTTCACGGAAGCCAACCTCAGTGCTCTCCGTGGTGCAGGCTATGCAGCGCCGTTTGCGGATGTGCGCACGGGAGTTGGGCGTTATGTCCAATGGATGCTGAAGAACCGCTGATCGTTTCGCTGGAGATGGGAACACAGGCCAATTTGCGCAGAGACCGCGATCGCGCCGGCAGCGGCAAGACGCTTGATGATTTCGTCGGCAATACTCCCTTGGTGCGCTTGAAGCGGATTCCGGGAAACACCACTAATGTAATCCTCGCCAAACTTGAAGGTAACAACCCGGCTGGCTCGGTAAAGGATAGACCTGCGCTATCGATGATCCGTAAAGCGGAAGAGCGCGGCAGGATAAAGGCTGGTGATACGTTGATCGAAGCAACCAGCGGCAATACTGGCATTGCGCTTGCGATGGTGGCCGCGATGCGCGGCTATCGCATGATTCTCGTCATGCCGGAGCACCTTTCGCTCGAACGCCGGCAGAGCATGGCGGCATTCGGCGCCAAATTCGTGCTGACGCCCAAACAAGGCGGGATGGAAAAAGCGCGCGACGTGGCGGAGCAGATGCAGGCCGCTGGCGCGGGTCTGATTCTTGATCAGTTTGCCAATCCCGACAACCCGCTGGCCCATTACGAGGGAACCGGGCCGGAAATCTGGCGGGACACTGACGGGCAGATCACGCACTTCGTCAGCAGCATGGGCACTACCGGTACCATCATGGGATGCAGTCGCTATTTCAAGGAGAAAAATCCGGCCATCGCTATCATCGGATGCCAACCAACTGAAGGCTCCCAAATACCCGGCATCCGAAAATGGCCTCACGCCTATATGCCGCGGATCTTCGAGCCTAGTCGCGTTGATCGAGTGGTTGAAATAGCACAGGAAGATGCCGAAGACATGACGCGCCGGATGGCCCGGGAAGAAGGTATTTTCGCCGGGGTTTCTTCCGGGGGTGCGCTGTGGGCTGCACTGCAGATTTCAGCTGAAACGCGAAATGCAATTATCGTCACCATCGTGTGCGATCGCGGTGACCGTTATCTTTCAACCGGCATTTTTCCCGCCGAATAGCACCCGAAATCGAACGGCGCTAAGTCCAGTATTGGGTCGCGTGCTTTAGACTGGACAACAGCGATTCCCGCTTGAGCGCAAACTCTTGCGGCAAGCGTTCGCTTAATTTTGCGAACAGTTCATCATGCAGCGCGAGTTCACGCGTCCACCCGTCCTTATTCAGGCGCATCAATTCCGTGAAGCGCTCCGTCGGGAATTCAAGACCGCTCCATTCCAGATCATCCTGCCGCGGCATCCATCCGAGGGGACTTTCCTGCGCGCCTGCTTTTTCCTCACAACGATCCACAATCCATTTCAGTACCCGCATGTTCTCCCCGTACCCGGGCCACAAGAATTTCCCCTTCGCGTCCTTGCGAAACCAGTTCACGCAGAAGATGCTTGGTGGCCGTTCGATACTGCGCCCCAGGCGGAGCCAGTGCGAGAAATAATCACCCATGTGATAGCCACAAAACGGAAGCATCGCCATTGGGTCTCGCCGCACTTCGCCGACTTTTGCCGTGGCAGCAGCGGTCGTCTCGGAACCCATCGTCGCAGCCATGTAGATGCCGTCGGTCCAGTTGAATGCCTGCATCACGAGCGGAACAGTGTTGCTGCGCCGGCCGCCGAAAATGAAGGCCGCTATTGGAACTCCTTCGGGGTTTTCCCAATCTGGATCCAATGAAGGACATTGTGCGGCGGGAACTGTAAAGCGCGCGTTGGGATGCGCCGCCGGCCGCCCAGAACCTGGCGTCCAGGGTTTTCCTTGCCAATCGGTAAGGTAGTCGGGAGGCTCGTCTGTCATCCCTTCCCACCACACGTCACCGTCCGGCGTCAGTGCTACATTGGTGAAAATACAATTGGCACGCAGCATGGCCATTGCATTGGGATTCGATTTTTCAGACGTGCCGGGGGCGACACCGAAGAAGCCGTATTCCGGATTGATGGCGCGTAGCCGGCCTTCGGCATCGGGTTTGATCCAGGCAATGTCATCGCCAACCGTCGTGATCTTCCAGCCTTCAAACGCCTTGGGCGGAATCATCATCGCAAAATTGGTCTTGCCGCACGCGCTCGGAAAAGCCGCAGCGACATAGGTCTTGCTGCCGCGTGGCGACTCGACGCCCAAAATTAACATGTGCTCGGCGAGCCAACCCTCTCGCCGTCCAATGTTCGATGCAATGCGCAGTGCCAGGCATTTTTTCCCCAACAAAGCATTGCCGCCGTAGCCGCTGCCGAACGACCAAATGGCATTTTCTTCGGGGAAATGCACGATGTACTTGTGGTCACTGTTGCACGGCCATGCGACGTCGGCCTGCCCGTGGGCAAGCGGCATTCCAACAGAGTGCAGGCACGGCACAAATTCTCCATCGGCGCCCAGTGCATCAATGACCTGTCGTCCCATACGCGTCATGATGCGCATGCTGACCGCCACGTAGGCCGAATCCGTTATCTGTACGCCGATCAGAGAAAGCGGAGAACCAATCGGGCCCATCGAAAAGGGCACGACATACATGGTACGACCGCGCATGCTGCCCTCGAACAGCGACTGCAAAGTGCGCTTCATTTTTCGTGGCTCGGTCCAATTGTTCGTTGGACCGGCGTCCTGCTCGCGCTCACTGCAGATAAACGTACGGTCCTCCACGCGCGCCACATCAGAAGGATCGGACAGTGCCAGATAGCTGCCGGGACGCTTCAGCGCATTGAGCCGACGTAACGTGCCCGCCGCAACCAGGCGCGAACATAGCATTTCGTATTCGCCCTGTGATCCCTCGCACCAATGGATATTTTGTGGTTGGGTCAATCGGGCTACTTCCGCGACCCAATCCAGCAAGCCTGCGTTCTGCACGAAGTCTGGATGGCCAGGAAGGGCAGCCTGATTTCCTCTGCTCAGGCTGGCGATCGTTTTCACAAGTAATTCTCCCCAAAGCTATGATTGGTTTTGTTGCGAGTCTAACATCGGACATCGGGCGCAGGGTCGCGTTCACTGATCGGCCCTGCCTCAGCGCCTTGTTGCGCCGCATAATATTCACAGTTCAATGGCGTCAGCGATGCACCACAAAGTTCAGGAATGTACCGGTCATTTCCGGTATTCTCTCGCGCTTCCGCGCTGCCGAAAAATCGCGCGGCCAGAAAATTCTTTTACGGTATGACACCAATTCTTGCATTCGATATTGAGACGGTTCCGGATGTGTCCGGGCTCCGCAAGCTATATGGTCATGCGCCAGACACACCCGATGGCGAAGTGGCGCAGATTGCGTTTGATCGCAAACGAGAAGCGACCGGCAGCGATTTTCTGCCGCTTCATCTGCATCGCGTGGTGGCTATTTCCTGCGCGCTACGTGACCGGGATAGTTTCCGGGTCTGGTCCCTCGGTGAGTCCGGTGAGTCCGAGGCGGAATTATTGCAGCGATTTTTCGACGGGATCGAAAAATACACACCGCAGCTGGTCTCCTGGAATGGCAGCGGATTCGATTTGCCCGTATTGAATTACCGGGCACTGATCCATGGCGTGCACGCGGCCCGCTTTTGGGACCTCGGCGAGGAAGATCGCGACTTCAGATGGAACAATTATATCGGCCGCTATCACAGCCGCCATCTGGATTTGATGGATGTTCTTGCGATGTACCAGGGCAGGGGCAACGCACCGCTCGACCAGATGGCCCAGCTGCTCGGGCTTCCAGGGAAGCTCGGCCTGGATGGATCCAAGGTTTGGGATGCATTCCAGCAAGGCCATATTGGAGCGATCCGAAGCTACTGTGAGACAGACGTCGCGAATACGTATTTGCTCTATCTGCGTTTTCAATTGGTGCGAGGGATTACGGACACGGTAGCTTATCGTCGAGAGTGCGACCTTGTGCGCGCAACGCTTTTGAAATCCGGGGAAATTCACTGGCGCGAGTTCCTTGCCGGCTGGGCGGATGAGGGCTGAGCCGATCGCGCGTTTTGCGCAGGTGGAGTCGCTCGACCAGGAAGGTCGTGGCATTGCCCATGTCGAAGGCAAAGCCATCTTCATCACGGGCGCGCTCCCCGGTGAATCGGTCGAATATGTGCCATACCAGCGCAAGCCGAACTACGAACTGGCCGACACGACCCGGATACTGCGCGCATCGCCGTCACGCGTAATTCCGCGTTGCCCGCATTTCGGCGTGTGTGGCGGCTGTAGTCTGCAACACATGGACTTGCGGGCGCAGGTGGCCGCGAAGCAGCGAATCCTCGAGGACAATCTGGCTCGAATCGGGAAGGTTCGTGCACAGATCATGCTGTCACCAATTCTCGGTCCGGATTGGCGCTACCGCTACCGGGCACGGCTGTCTGCGCGCTATGTCGAAAAGAAATCCAGGCAATTGCTTGGCTTTCACGAGCGCCGCAGCAGTTTCGTCGCCGACATGGGGTCCTGCGAAGTTCTGCCGGCAAGAATATCAGCCTTGCTGGAACCTCTCAGGGAACTGATTGGCTCGCTGTCCATTCGCGAGCGAGTCCCCCAGGTCGAACTCGCCATCGGGGATGCAGTGGATGTTCTGGTCCTGCGGGTCCTGGAAGCTCCCCGATCCGACGATGCCGAGAAACTGCGTAGCTTTGCGGAGCAATACAAGATCCAGTTCTTTCTGCAGCCCGGCGGCCCGGATACAGCACGCGCGTATTACCCGCAAGACGCGGCGGTGTTGCAGTACCGTATTCCGGATTTTGATCTCACTTTTCCGTTTCATCCCACTGACTTCACCCAGGTAAACCATGACATTAATCGGGTATTGGTACGGCGCGCACTGATGTTGCTGGATCCGCAACCGGGAGAACGTATTGGCGATTTCTTTTGCGGACTCGGTAACTTTTCGCTGGCCATTGCCAGACGGGGTGCGCAGGTCCTGGGCATCGACGGCAATGCGAGGCTCGCGCTGCGCGCGAAGGAAACTGCTTTACTGAACGGCGTCGCTGACCAATGCAGCTTCATCGATCGAGACCTGTTTAAAATCACGGAAGACGAATGGAAGAAAATAGCTCCCTTCGATCGGCTACTGCTTGATCCGCCGCGCGATGGGGCAATGGAACTGGTGAAGGCATTGGGACAAATGGCACCCGGACGAGTGGTGTATGTCTCATGTAATCCCGCAACACTCGCGCGAGACGCAGGTGTTCTCGTGAACGTGCACGGGTATCAGCTATCCGCAGCCGGTGTCATCAACATGTTCCCGCATACTTCGCACGTCGAATCAATTGCCGTATTTGACCGTTAGTCGCTTTCGGGTGAAAAAAAAGCGGCCTTGCGGCCGCCTTTGATGCCGTGCAATCCGATCAGTCGCGCTGTCCGGTAAACGCCATGAGCAACTGCAGCAGATTGACAAAGATGTTGTACAGGCTGATGTAGACCCCGGTGGCCGCCATGATGTAGTTCGTTTCGCCGCCGGTAACGATGCGGCTTACATCGTGCAGCAGGAACAGGGAAAAGACGACGACCACTAATGCAGAGATGGTCAGCGCCAGGGCCGGAATCTGGAAGAACATGTTCGCCAACATGGCGAGCAACAGCACGATCATGCCCACGAACAAAAATTTGCCCATAAAGCTGAAGTCTTTTTTCGTGGTGGTCGCAATGAGGCTCATGGCTACCAGAATGCCTCCGGTACCGATTGCCGCGATTCCGATCAACTGCGGACCATTCTGCAATCGCAATGCAAAGTTGAGCAAAGGCCCCAGCCACCAGCCTAGAACGAACGTCATCCCGAGCAACAAGGCCACACCCAAACCGCTGTTGCGGTTGGCGGCAATGGCAAACTGCAAACCTATGATCGCGCCGAGCATCAGCAGCGTCGCCATGATGGGATGTTGCAGGATGATTCCGCTCGTTGACAGGCCGACGAAGGCGCCGATAACAGTCGGCACCATGGTTAGGGCGAGCAGCAGGTACGTATTGCGCAATACCTTGTTCTGCTGGACGGACAGCGCCCCCGGCTGAGAACCATATTGGATTTCGGGTTGCATATCGTTTACTGCCTCCTCAGAAGAATTGCTTTCGTAAGACTACGCAGTTGCTGTAAAAGTTTCAATGGCTTGCGTGACGGCTCAATGCCAAAGCAGGTACTATCCTACAGTGATCCGGTACGCGGCGCTGGCCGGAATGGAGCTGGGGGCCGGCCGGCTGGAATGCAATGGCATCATCGCTGAAAAGTCGCAAGCTGGCGCGTTTCAATTGACGGCCCTTTCGAGTGTCCCGCTAAGCAGAGTATCGTATCCCTATGCGGAGGTGGCAGAGCGGTTAAATGCACCGGTCTTGGGCACGCGAAGCTTGCGCTAGCGCAGGGTAACCTTTCAGGTTAGCCGGAGCTAAAACCGGCAGCAGCAATGTATCGCAGCATGGAAGGGTGGCAGAGCGGTTAAATGCACCGGTCTTGAAAACCGGCAGAGGCGCAAGCCTCTCGTGGGTTCGAATCCCACCCCTTCCGCCATCAGGGATACGGGGTCAGTCCACAATGTCCCGGCTGGCATTCAGAGTACAATCAGCGGCCCCGGTACTGTGATATGCCGTGTCTATCTCCTGGCTGGGGAAATAGGCGGCCCGACAAGCAAGATGCAGGCGTGCAGCAATAGCATCACAGGGCGAAAAAGACCTGAATTCGAAACACGCTAG
>DATMZQ010000295.1:0-2723 GCA_035573615.1 Burkholderiales bacterium
CCCATGATGGCAAAGTATTCTGGCAGCGCAATCAGCCGGGCACCCTGCTTCGCGGCTATCTCGATGAGCCGGCCGGCTTCGTTTAAGTTGGCGGCGACGTTAGGGCCCGAGGCCATTTGCACACCGGCCATGCGGAATGCCGTTGCCTTGGCCTGTCCTTTTACGACCGCTGTGACCGGCGTGGCGTGGGCGCGCGCGCTACGTTGCTTTGCGCGCCCGAAGCCTGATTTCAGGGTGGTAGTGACCATGCAGTTGCGAAGCCTTGCGTGTACCTTTAGCGAGCATGGATTGTAACCCTCGCCGCCGACGAACCTCTAGCGACCTTCCTTTTCCACCTGCGGAATGACGCGCACGACGCGAGCAACGACCGGGTCGCCCCAGGTTCCGCTGATCGTATAGTCGAAAGAGGCCAATTTGCTGAATGGATCCTTCAGGGCCTTCTGTGCAATCAGTGCAGCGATGCCAAGGGCCGGGTTGACGATTGCGCCCGCAATGGCAATGCCGCTCGACAGCGCCGGAGTGACTCGCACCGAAAGCTTCTGCGTTTCGCGCCCAAGATCCACTTGCCCGTGCATGGCCACGCGTGCGGCGGAACCCTGCATGACGAAGTTCTGCGTGTTGGCGACACCGTTGACAATATTGACGTCAGCGTCGATGTGCTCAAAGCTGAATCCCTTGCTGAAGACATCCCGGAAATCAAGGTTCACCCTTTTCGGTAAGGCTTGCAGGCTGAGAATGCCCAGCAACTTCGCGACGCCGGGCTCAATTTCCTGGAAACGACCGTCTTTCGCTGCGAGTTTAAGCTGTCCCGATAGCGAGGGAATGTCGAACCGGGTCGGGTTGCCGCTCCACTTGATTGGGCCTTCGAGCGTGGCACTGCCTCCTTTGACGGCATTCGGCCAACCCAGTCGCGTAAAGAACTTGCCAATGTCCGAAACATCCAGCTTGATGCTGACGTCGGTGTGCGACATGCTTCCAAGTGACCAATGGCCGCTCATGACGAACTTGCTATCCGGGTTGGTAACTTCCAGCCGGCGCAACTGCCAACCGGAAAATTCCGGCTGCGCCAGCACCAGCAAGCGCCCGAGGTCCTTACCTTCGTAATTAAAGTTTTCGGCGATCACATCGACCGACGGCAGGCTTGGATCAGTCCCGGCCGGTTTGCTGGGTTCAATCGCAGAAGCGACTGGGGGCAGCACCAGCTTTGACAGACGCGCAGTCAGCTTGCCATCCCCGTCGGAAGTCCAATAGAGATCGCCCACCACTTCACGTCCGCCGAGCTTTATTCGCCATTCCTCGTCATTCGGCGTCGCATATATTTTGACATCATGGAAACGCCGCCGATTGAAATCCAGGACACCAATGTCCAGATCGACGCCGGCAAGATCGGGCCTGGACGTGGACCGGCCTAATCCGCCGGACATCAAATCGTGCCAGACATCCGCATCCACCGATTCAAGCCTTCCTTTGATCCAGATACCTTCGGAGGCCGGTACTGTCGCCACGCTGCCGATGCTCAACATGCCACGGCTCACGCCACCGGGTGCCGTTTCGTCGAGCAGCAATACGGCGGACGCGACTTTGTCCAGATTCCCTTCGAGCGTCCTGCGGCGTCCTGCCTGCTCGCGCAATTCCAGGTGCAACGGCAGACTCGTCGCGGCCTTTTTGCCGAAAGGCGCGGGCAACGACGAGGCCAGACCAACCAAGTTCGAATCCAGGTGGCCGACGACCATTTTGTTGCGCACTGTGATCGTGCCGCGCCAGGCTGCCTGGCCGTCGAACAGCGCAAGCGCGGGATGTTTCCACAACTCGCGCGCCCGACTCATCTCCAGCGTTCCGGAAATGCTGGAATTGATGCCACCATCCGGTTGACTAGACAGTTCGAAAGAAACCGGTGAGCCGAACATCAATGCGCGTCCGTCGCTGACCTTCAAATCGCTTCTGGTGAAGCTAATGTGAGCAGCCGCACGTTCCAGCGAAGGTAGCCGCGGAATGCTTACCTGGTTATTTTCAACGAGCAAGTTGCCTTTGACCGTGGACATTTTGCTGTCCCCAAAATCCAGACCCAATTCCAGATCAAGTCGCGCGTCTCCCGTGGCCTTCATGTCATCCGTGGCGTGATTCACGTAGCCTGCCACCGGCGTAGTCGCCGCGAAACGCAGGAATTCCGACGTGGGGCCGCGGACCGTGCCTTTTATCACCAGACGTTCGTCGCGCTTGCCAAGTTCGGCATGCGAGACCTGTACGTCGGACAGGTGCAAACCGAGAATCGCGCCAGACTGACCCTTTATGTCCATGCGCGCACCATGGAAGAGGACTTCACCGCTCACGCCGGTAATGGGCGGCCAGCCATCGGCGAAATCCATGGTGACTCCGCTTGCCTTCGTTTTCACTTCAAAGATGCCCTTCTTGTCATCTTTGAACGGAAAATCGTTCAGCGCGCCTTTGAGGCGAAAGCGCGTTTCCCGGGCGTCGCCCGCCAGCAGCGCACGCTTGAGCCACGCTTGCGGCCCGGCAATAAACGTTGGAACGTACCGCCATACCTGTCGCACTTCTGCTCGCAGCAATGCGCCGTTCAAATCAATGCTGCCACGTCCGTCTGCTGTTCTGAAATACGAACCTGAAACCGTACCCGCGAGATCCTCATTCGTGAAGCTCGCGTTCTTGAGCTCCAACCGGATGCCATCACGCTTTACTACCCACGACACGTCAGCCGTCAGGAA
>DATMZQ010000296.1:0-3775 GCA_035573615.1 Burkholderiales bacterium
CAGGCGCGGTTGTATTCGGCGAGCACGGAGTAGGGCCCTTGGTTCCAGAGTGCTTCCAGTCCAACGTGCCACGCGTGGTCCGCGGGCAGCTCGCCCGTATCAACGTAATAGCTCGATACGTTGGACTCCGGCCGGGCCCGATAACGCAGCGTGTTGTTGTCCGCCCCTACATAACGGCCCGAAAGACCGAGATGCAGGAAGCGCGTGCCCTGATTTTCATCCCATACCAGTCCGGTCACGCGCCCGGTTACATCGGTACCGGCGTCCCCGTAATCATCGCCTTTGGCCCACCAATCGTTGAAGGCGCCGGCCGAAACGGTCATGCGCTGATCCTCTCCAATGACGTGCGTTACTTTTGCTCCGATATTGCGCGAGACGAAGAAAGGATTCAGCACGCGTTCGGCCTGCGGAAGATTCGCTGAATCGCCGACCATCTCGTAAGCGAAAGTCTCCTTCGTTTTACCAACGGTAAGCTTGGTTGCCGGGCTTCCGATCGGGAAAGTGAAGGCCAAATCCATGAGTTCCCAGTTTTGATTCGGATCGCGATCGAGCCCGTTGTATTCCGCGGCCAGCAGGTAGCTGACCTGGTAATCCGTCCCCATGCGCCCCAGCAAGACCAGACGAAAAGCGCGGAACTCGGCCTGATTCTCCTGCCGTCCGACTTGCGCCAGGCTATTGGCGTCCTGCGAGAATGCGGTGTAGTCGCCGATCAGGACCAGTCCCGGGCTGACGGTGAGCCAGGGCGTCACGATTGCCGCTTCTTGCACGGCTTGCGGCACATCGGGCACGGCAAAGGGCTCGTCCGGTTCCGGCGGTGGGCCTGGGTCGAACTTGTGCGGCGGCGGGACGTACCACGATTCCGGGGATTGCGGCTGTGCAGGCAGGCAGGACAGCAAACCCGTGCACAGGCCCGCAATGCGCACCAGAGCGATCAGTCTTCCGGTGCGAATGCACACGCTCTGGCGTGGTTCAACCTCTTCATGACCTAGTCTGTTGCGGGCCATTCGCTCGGCCATTGTTGTTATCTCCCGGCTTCTTCGCTTGAACTGGCTACCTCAGTTTGCATGATAAACGTCACCTGTTGGCGATGAAGTGATTGATATGGATTAAACGAGGCACGCTAGGGGATAGGTAACACGTCGCCTTTTTTGCACGTTCAGGTAGACTGGAACGCAAGCTGTCCGCCCGGGCACCGCGGGAATGATGATGGCTGAATCTAAGGGGCATCGAATAATGCGGGAGAAGCCGGTCGTTGCAGGGGGCCGTGCGCATGCCGTCGCGTACGCTCGGCGAGAGAGCGCGTTGTGAAAGGCATCGTTTGCCTGGCCCTTGCCCTGCCCGGACTCCTTTGGCTCGCCGCGTGCGCGAGCAAGCCGCTTGTAGCTTTCTCCACCGACACGCCGCCGCTGATTCTCACCCCAACTGCCTTGGCGGGCTCAGAAGACAAACGTGCACGCTTCCGCGAGATCTATTGCGCGGTACTGGAGCGGGACACCAATCAGTTTCCCGACTATCGGCGCTGTGACGATGCGCTGACGCGCGTCGGGACAGAGCCCGCTGCAACCGGGCGCGCTGTCGATGTCGACGCCTCGAAGCGGCACCTCATTGCGGTCGTTGTGCCGGGGATTGGTTATGACTGCATAGCGCCATGGCTGGCGTCTGCAGGCACGGTCGCCGCACACTTGCGCAAGCAAGGATACGATCTGATGTCCATCAAAGTGGACGCGTTGTCGAGCACGGCCAGGAATGCCAGACAGATTCGGGATGCAATCATGGCCATGCCCGCGGAAGAGGGTGGGCCGCGCCTCGTGTTGATGGGCTACTCGAAGGGCACGCCGGATATTCTGCAGGCACTTGTCACGTACCCGGAGATCCTCAGTCGCGTCGCTGCGGTGGTCAGCGCAGCAGGCGCGGTGGGCGGTTCTGCACTGGCCAACGATGCCGAGCAATATCAAGCCAACCTGTTTCGTTACTTCCCTGGTGCGACTTGCGATGCTGGCGATGGCGGCGGAGTGGCGGAACTCCGGACGGACGTACGCAAGGCCTGGCTCGCCCAGCATCGGTTGCCAGCTGGACCAAATTACTACTCGCTGGTGACATTTCCCCATCCGCAACGCATTTCATCGATCCTCGAGGGGAGCTACGACAAGCTTAGCCGCATCGATGCGCGCAACGATGGCCAGGTGATTTTTTACGACCAAATCATCCCGGGCTCCGCATTGATGGGTTATGTCAACGCCGACCACTGGGCTCTCGCGGTGCCGATCGCACGAAAACATTCCACGATCAGCTCGCTGTTCGTCACACAAAACGCCTATCCGCGCGAGGCGCTCACCGAAGCGATTCTGCGCTTCGTCGAAGATGACCTGGGCGGGAGCGCACAGTAGAAACTCGAAGCAACCCACGAATAACGCCAGTCAGCCGCAAGGAGCCAAACTGAATGAATCGAGCGAGAAGAATTCTGCTTCCGGAGGTGCTCGCCTTTGTCTGGCTCATGCATGTTGCGCAGCCCGTCTGGGCATGGATTTATCCTGAACATCGTGACATCGCGCTGCTTGCCGTAGAAACACTCGACCCCGAACGCAAGGTGATATTCGAGCGCTTATGGAATGATGCGCGAACCGGCAGCGAGCAGCGTTTGTGTCCGGCGGGAGGCGACGCATCGCAAGGCCTGGCGCCAGTGTGCATAGACTGGGCCGCGTTCTCGGGCATCGCCGGTGATCACTCATGTTCGAGCAGAAACATGCTTGATATCGCACTCAAATCTGACTGGATCCTCAAGGTGGCCACCGTCGCCGCGCAGTTGAAGATCGATCTTGCGCAAATCGAGACCAGCGTGCCGGCCGGGGAGAGGGAAAAGAGCACAAATCTGATAGTCGACTTGCAGCGCCAATTGGAAGCCGAAGCCGTGCGGGCCAGAAGGATCAACGCACTGAGAACCTCGGATAACCAGCTGCAAAGCGCGGATCCCGAGTATGCCACCCGGGCGGGTGCCAGCAACGCGCACTTCCTGCTCCCTCGCCCGCGCACTGACGTGTCCCCGGCGGAATATGCCAGGATTACGTTGAGTCCCGGCTCCGAAATCAGTGCCATTGGCGTGTATACCTGGTATCACTTCAGCGCCTTGCAAAAGGCAACGCGGCTTGCTAATGAGCAGCTTGCTCCCGAACAGCGGCAAGCGCTCGGGCGCGCCATGCTGGCTGACGAAGCGTTCGCGCTGCACTTCCTGGAAGACATTTTCGCTGCGGGACACGTGGCCGGTTCCTGGGGTGACGCCTCAGCGCGCAAGGGGACTCACGATTACTACAATGAGGCCGGACTGGAGGTATTTCTCTGGAAGGGCAGCAACCAATCAATGGTGCTGATGGGTGACGCGCATATGCGCCCACAGGACGCCGAGCGCGCCGCTGTTGCCGTGCGTACCAGCCTGGAGCAGGTGCTCGACCATGCTGCAGGTCGCGAGCGCACCGTGAATCTCGCACATACGCCAGGCGCGCCAGCCGCGCCTGATACATTTGACGTGTGCAAAAACCATTCGCTGGTAAGGCGCGAAGAAGGCCAGCGTGTCACGCCGGAATCCTTCGAGCTGGCTTATGAAGTTTTGCGACCAACGCCGGTTCCGGGTCTGGGGCCGGGGCTAGGCGCGCTGCCACGCTTCCGCGCCGAGCTGGGGCCGTTCGTGGGCGTGGCCGGTTCCATGGATCTGCGAAATATCAGCGGTGGGTTTGCCGAATCGCAAGATGAAAACGGATGGATGGGGGGCGTTGATCTTTCT